>JANYEX010000239.1 GCA_025359725.1 Chitinophagaceae bacterium
CAAACCGAACAAGCTACCAAAGATTGGATTAGAACAAAAATTGAAAAATACGGTGCTACTGAAGCTACCTACAAACCCCAATCTAAGGCAGCTACAGAAGTGTCCATTAAGTACCAAACCTTTTACCATGGGGGCGATACCTTTAAAATACAAGAAACACGGGTTTTGAAAGGTGCCAGTAAGATTACCAACGTTTACACTTTTAAAATTAGCGATTTAACCGAAGTAACAAATATGGCAGGTACAAATGATGTCTTTGAATTTAAAACCGATAAAAACAAAGTTATTCTTCGTCAACTTAACGGCAAAACAAACGATCCAGAAAGTGCTTACTACACCAACCACGTACGCACAAAAATTTGGTTTGTATCTGCTAAGGAGTTAAATAAGGAAGAAAATATTGAACAAAGGTTTTTGAAGGCTTTAAAATTTATGGCTGGTATAAACAATGCTAAACCAAAAACTGAAAATAAAGAAGCTTTTTAAAAGACATAGATATACCAGCTTTCTAATAAAAATCTCTTTTGTCCTTTACAGGACAAAAGAGATTTTTTATTTAGCAAGTGTTTTTTTGCATTTATCCTATCAATCCCGCAGCTCTACTAATCTCCAACATTCTATCAATAGGTTTTTTGGAAGCAATACGCAGGTTTTCTTCCATTAGTATTTCTGGTAGTTCATACTTCATACATAGATATAGTTTTTCTAGCGTATTTAGCTTCATGTGAGGACAATCGTTGCACGCACAATTGTTGGTAGGTGGTGCAGGAATAAAGGTCTTATTTGGGGCATCTTTTTGCATTTGATGCAGAATACCCGTTTCTGTAGCTACAATAAAAGTATTACAATCTGAAGCAACTGCATATTTGAGGAGCTGAGTCGTACTTCCTACATAATCTGAAATTCGAAGTATGGCATCTTCACATTCTGGATGAGCAATAACCTGTGCTTCGGGATGACGTATTTTTAGTTTAGTAATCTTTTCCAGGCTAAATATTTCATGCACCATACAAGCCCCATTCCATAATAACATATTGCGTCCCGTCTTTTTATTAAGCCATGCACCTAAGTTTTTATCGGGTGCAAAAAGAATTGGTTGATGGGCAGGAACACTCTCTATTATCTTCTCTGCATTACTACTTGTACAGATAATATCGCTTAGTACTTTGATATCTGCCGAACAATTGATGTAAGATATTACTAAATGGTCACTATGCTTCTCTTTAAAGGCTTTAAACAACTCTTTAGGGGCAGAATCAGCCAAAGAACATCCAGCCTTCAAATCGGGAAGCAGAACCTTTTTTGCTGGGTTTAGAATTTTTGCCGTCTCTGCCATAAAGTGTACGCCAGCAAACACAATCATATCCGCATCGGTGCTTTGTGCTTTTTGTGCCAGTCCCAAACTATCCCCTATATAATCTGCAACATCCTGAATATCTGGTTCCTGATAGAAGTGTGCCAGAACAATTGCATTCTTTTCCTTTTTCAATTTTTCTATCTCAGCAAATAAATCCAAAGAAGGATCTACTTCAAGATTAAGAAAGCCATTTTCAAAAATTTTCTGCTCTACAGTTTCAATGTTCATAACTCTTGTAATATTCTTTTAATAATACTTTATTTATATAACCCACTACTACTATTATGGGTGTGGATATCGGGAAAACTTAGTTGTACACACTCGGCGAAGTTAATAACATAGGCGTTATACACTAAGACTAACATTTAATCCCCAAACCAAAACCCCTTGTGAGTAAGGGATATGAGTAGTTTTAAACAGAAGTATTACTTTTTAAAAGCAATAAGCACATTATCCAATTAACATACAATTAATATTCAGTTAACATGAATAAATAAGGATAAAAATATACTGTGTAAGCTTTTAACTAGAAAAAAGAAATCTATTTATTATACAAGTATCCCCTTTTATAACTGTAAAAATAGCGGTTATCCCCTCAAAAAGTAGGTTGTAAACATACTTAGTGGGGAATAGTTTTTTTGTAAAATTGAGAAACATTACTTGCATTAGAAATAAAAAAGATCTAAAAAGGTTGTTAACATAACACACTGTAAATAAGGCTTGAATTAGGGCTATTTGTCCACATATTATTTAAAGATATTATTCCCTTATTTTTGCCATCCTAAAAAATTTATTAATAAAAATTTATTATGTCTGTTATTCAAAAAATTCGTGACAAGGGTGCCTGGATAATGTTTGGGCTGATTGCAATTGCTTTAATTTCTTTTGTTCTTCAAGATAGAGCACTCGGTGGAGGAAGAGGTGGCATTTTTACAAACACTACAACCTTAGGTAAAATAAATGGGGTAACGATAGAACGTACCGATTTTGAGGATGAGTTAACGATGATGCAAAAAATGTATGGTCAGCAAGCAGGAAACAGGGAACAACTTATACCTAATGTTTGGAACCAAGAAGTAGAACGTATTATTAATCAACAAGAATATGATAAGTTAGGATTAGTAGTTAGTGATAAAGAATTGTCTGATATTTTATTCGATCCGCAACAATCTCCTCTAAAAAAAGAGTTTACAGATGAAAAGACTGGCATTTTTGATGTACCAAAGGCAAAACAGATAATTGCACAGGTAAAGAAGAGTAAAAACGCTGAGCAAATTCAGATGATTAATGAAGCTTACCTAAAACCAACTATAGAACAGAAGCTACGTTCTAAGTATAGCGACCTTTTGCAACATTCAGTTTATATACCTAAATGGTTAGTGGAAAAGACACAGGCTGACAACAATGCCATTTCTTCCATTTCTTATGTAGCAGTTCCATATAGTTCCATTGTAGATTCTACAGTAAAGGTATCTGACGATGAAATAATGGATTACGCCGCAAAGCATCATAAAGAATTTGATAAAGAAGATGAAACAAGGGGAATTAACTATGTAACTTTTGATGCAACCCCAAGTGGTGCAGATAGTTCTGCCACATTATCATCTGTTGCTGCACTAAAAGCAGATTTTACTGCAACCAAAGAAGAAAAAGTATACCTAGGAAAAGTAGGAACAGAGATAGCTTTTAAAGATGGTTACTTCTCAAAGACAAAAGTTGAGTCAGGAAAGAAAGATAGCATTTTGAAATTATCAGCGGGTCAAACGTATGGTCCTTACCTAGATGGAGGAAATTACGTAATTGCTAAATTGATAGGAACTAAGAACTGGCCAGACAGTGCTAAGGTTCGTCATATTTTGATTGCAACCAATGATCCTAAGAGTGGACAGCAAATTAAAGAAGATAGCGTAGGAAAAAAATTGGCTGATAGTATCCAAACAGCTATTGCTGGTGGAGCAAACTTTGAAGAGTTATGCAAGAAATATTCTGATGATCCAGGAAGTAAAGACAAGGGTGGAGTTTATGATTTCTTCCCTCAAGGACAAATGGTTCCTGAGTTTAATGAGTTTGCTTTTGATAAAGCAGTTGGAAGCAAGGGGGTAGTAAAAACAGATTATGGGTACCATTATATAGAAGTGTTAGGACAAAAAAATCCTCAGCCAGCTTACAAGATTGCTTATTTGGCAAAGGCTATTATAGCAAGTTCAGAAACAGTTTCTGCTGCTAGTACTGCCGCTGCTCAGTTCTCTGCTCAAAATAAAAACGTGGAAGATTTTACTGATAATGCCAAGAAAATAAATAAAGCAGGATTAACAGCTAATGAAATAAAAGAAAATGATTCTTATGTAGGTTCATTGGGTCAATCTAGGGAATTAGTAAGATGGGTTTATAATCATTCAAAAGGAGATATTTCAGAACCATTTGAAGTAGGGGATAAATATGTTGTTGCAATAGAAACAAGTGTAAATAAACCAGGATTACCAGATGTTTCAGTATTACGTCCACAAGTAGAAAGTTTGGTACGTAACCAAAAGAAAGCTAAACAAATAATTGACGGTAAGTTTACTGGAACTACTTTAGAGGCATTATCAAAAAGCACGGGTACACCAGTTGTGAAAGCTGATAGCTTAACTTTTAGTAACGCATTTATTCCTGGTTTAGGAATGGAAAACAAGGTAGTGGGTGCTGCATTCAACAAAAACCTAAAAGGAAAAGTTAGTGATGCAATTGCAGGTTCTACAGGGGTTTATGCTATAAGAGTAGAAAATATAGGAGCAAAACAAAGTACTACTGATGCTCAAGGAGTAAAACAAACCTTACAGCAACAAGTACGTTCTGCTTTCTACAGAGGAGGTGATGCTTTGCGTAAAGCAGCTACTATTAAAGATTTTAGAAGTAAATTTTATTAAACCCCTATCCCCCTGAAGGGAGAATAAATTGACAAAAAAGAAAATAGACGCCCTCCTTGTAGAAAAGGAGGGCGTCTATTTTTTGCATATAGCGAAAAAAAAAAGAAAAAGGACGTAATTTCGCGAAAAGTCCATTAACTCATTTTTTTTATTCAAAAAATACTAATCAACATTAATTATGGAAGCAACAATATTAAATAAGGTAGCAGAAAGCGGAATAATCACATTAGACTTAGAAGCGTTTTATCCCAAAGGTGAAATCGTAGTTTTTGACCTCAAAGACTATCTTTTTATGGGATTGATATTAAAAGAAAAAGATTACAGAGCTGCATTACAAACAACTGAATGGGAAAAGTATAGCGGAAAGTATGTTGCCATTACTTGCACTGCCGATGCTGTTATACCGATGTGGGCGTATATGTTAGCAGCAAATTATTTGCAACCTGTAGCCAAAGAAGTTGTTTTTGGAAACGAAACCCAATTGATATCAACCATAATAACAAGGAAGTTAGCAAACTTCAATGGGGACGATTATATAGACAAAAGGGTTGTGGTAAAAGGGTGTGGTGAGGTATCAATACCCGAATGTGCTTACGTAGAAATAACGGCCAAACTAAGACCATTTGCAAAAAGCATTATGTATGGAGAACCATGTAGTACTGTACCTATTTACAAAAAGCCATTGGAAAAGAAAGATTAATATACCGAAAAGTATTGTTACTTAAAGACCAACTACTCATGTCTATTAAATAAATAGGGCAATAAGGAGTAATATTAATCGAAGGCTTAAGAAGGGTTAGTAAAAAAGTTACACAGGTGTCCGTGTTTTAACGGATAAAAGAATGGGTGTTTTCACAAATCATACATATTTATTCTCTCTCTACATTTGCATTAATCCTTTTAGATATAATTCATACGTGGGGTATGAATTATAGTAAAACCAGATAAACAAAAGGCAGCTGACACTAGTGTTTGGTCGCTTTTTTAGTTCTTCTAAATACTTATCCAAGGGTTATCTGCAATAGAAAACAAGAAAAATTTGATTTAAAGAAAGGAGTTAATTTAAAATTATATAGTAAGGTTGTGATCGTGGTACTTACATTTGCACGATTTTAATATAAAATAAATTATGCCCAAGGACAATTCAATTAAATCGGTACTTATCATTGGTTCTGGTCCAATTATTATCGGACAAGCTTGTGAATTTGATTATTCTGGAACCCAAGCTGCACGTAGTTTAAGAGAAGAAGGAATAGAAGTGATACTGATAAACAGTAATCCTGCAACCATCATGACAGATCCTATGATGGCAGATAGGGTTTATCTGTTACCATTAACCATTGAAAGTATCGAACAGATATTACAAGAGAATAACATTGATGCAGTATTACCAACAATGGGTGGTCAGACAGCATTGAATCTTTGTAAAGAGGCAGATGAGCAAGGAATATGGGAAAAATATAACTGTCGTTTAATAGGGGTTGATGTAAAAGCAATAGACACGGCTGAAGACAGGGAAAAATTCCGTCAGTTGATGTTTAAAATTGGTATTGCTGTTGCACCAAGTCATGTTGCCAACAGCTTTTTGGAAGGGAAAGAATTTGCACAGAAGATAGGTTTTCCATTGGTAATACGTCCTTCATTTACTTTAGGTGGAACTGGTGGAGGATTTGTTCATACTAAAGATGATTTAGATGCTGCATTAGAACGTGGTTTAAAAGCCAGTCCAATTCATGAAGTGTTGGTAGAAAAAGCAGTATTAGGTTGGAAAGAATATGAATTAGAATTGTTACGCGATAAAAATGATAATGTAGTAATTATCTGTACCGTAGAAAATCTCGACCCTATGGGGGTACATACTGGCGATAGCATTACCGTAGCTCCAGCAATGACGCTTAGCGATACAGCTTTTCAGGATATGAGAAACAAGGCGATGCTGATGATGCGTAGTCTTGGTAATTTTCAGGGTGGATGTAATGTACAGTTTGCTTTAAACCCACAGACCGAAGAATTAATAGCTGTAGAAATAAATCCTCGTGTAAGTCGTTCTTCTGCATTAGCAAGTAAAGCTACAGGTTATCCAATTGCTAAGATTGCTGCCAAGCTTGCCATTGGTTATGCGCTAGATGAATTAAAAAATCAAATTACAAAAACAACCTCAGCCTACTTTGAGCCTGCCTTAGATTATGTAATTGTAAAAATTCCTCGTTGGAATTTCGATAAGTTCAAGGGAGCAAACGATACGCTAGGGCTACAAATGAAGAGTGTAGGTGAGGTAATGGCAATAGGCAGAAGCTTTAATGAGGCAATTCAAAAAGCTTGCGTTAGTTTAGAAAACGATGCTATTGGTTTAGGTTATTATGGTAAGAGTTTGATGAAAAGCGAGGAAATTGTGGAGTACATCAAAACTCCAAAGTGGGATAGGATATTTAGAATTAAAGATGCCTTGATGCAAGGATCTACAATAAAAAGTATTGCCCAAGCAACCGGAATTGATAGATGGTTTTTATATCAGATAAGGGAGCTTTGTGATATAGAAAAAGAGATTGCTAATTATAGAATTGATACATTGACAGAAGAGCTTTTGAAAAAAGCCAAAAAGAATGGTTTCAGTGATGCTCAGATTGCTAAAATTATGCAAGGAAACTGTACTGATGAACAGGTATATGAAAAAAGAAAGGCATTAGGAATTACAAGAGTGTATAAAATGGTAGATACTTGCAGTGCAGAGTTTGAAGCGAAGACTCCATACTTCTACAGCACTTTTGAAAATTAGAATTAGATTAAAGAAATAAATTATCATCGGCAAGAACAGCCGATAGTAATTTAATTTGCATCTATTCTGTTTTAATAAAATTTTGATTTACGTAACTTTATAGAATGGAGTATCTTCAAAAATGATTATAAAAGGCCTTCCACAACTTGTTAAAACTGTTTTTGGTTCTTTAGATAACGGGTTATTTATTTTTTATCGAGTCCAAAATCAGATAAGCATCTTGATTTTAATAAGAAGAATTTAGACTTCCGAAAGGATATCCATAAATTTTGTGTTAGGCCAAACAAATAAAAGGGTTAATTAACCTTTTTATTTTCAAAAATGTTATGTCCCAACTAAAACATTTTTATTTTGAAGGATATGATACATTTTAATAGTTAAAGCCTGAAAGAGCATCTTGCCGTTTGCATTGCGCTCAATGTAATAAGATGCTTTATTCAACTCTGCGATAATTGCCTGCTGCTGACTTACCGAAGCAATTTTATTTAGCCGTTGGGCAAACTCTTTTTCTGATTCTGCGATAGCAAATGCATCGCCACCAAGAACTTTTATACGAATACTCTGACCAATTAAATGATTAAAATATCGAAGAAATTGCTTCTGCTTTTCTCTACCCAACTTGCTAATATCTTCCGAAAATTTTACTTGTTTTATTGGCCCACCACGTAGCGTGCTATTCAGCCATTCTTTCAGCAGGCTTTGCCAATCCTCTTCGTTATGCTGTAATAATTGCAAAGCCTCTCTATAATTTCCCTCGCAAATAGCAGCAACCTGTGCCGCAATTTCAGGTGTAGCATTAGCACGAATAATTAGTGCTTCCTCAATTTCCTTGGTTTCCAACATAGGAATCCTAACCAACTGACAACGGCTTAGTATGGTTTGTAATATATGTTCTTCGTCCTCTGCTACCAATATAAATAGGGTATTAGCAGGCGGTTCCTCAATTAATTTTAGTAATTTATTACCTTCTTTCCCCAAATACTCGGGCATCCAAAGCACCAAAACCTTATACCCATTCTCAAAGCTTTTTAGGCTTAGCTGCCGCATGATATCATTACATTCTTCGGCAGTAATATTTCCTTGCTTGTTCTCGGCACCAATAAATTGTAGCCAATCGTAGGCATTACTGTAGGGTGACTGCATTATAAATTCACGCCATTCGTTTATATAATCGGTGCTTTTGGGCTTATCGCCCGTTTTTTTAGGTATCACTGGATAAGAAAAATGCATATCGGAGTGCATCAATTTCTCAGCCCGTTGAAAATTTTCTTGGTCTATCAATTCATCAGGAGATAAATAACTAGGCTTAACCTCCAATGTAGACATGCCGCCAAACAAGTCCTCAACAATTGGTGCGGCAGTTGGCTGGCAAACCACAAACTGCGCAAAAGCTAATGCAAGCGGGAGAGCACCACTACCGTCTTTTCCTAAAAAAAGCAGTGCATGACTAAGCCTATTTTGCTCAACCATCTCTACAAGATGTTGCTTAATCTTTTTTTGCCCAACTATATCTTTAAATTGCATGGAAGCGAAGATAACCTTCCGAGATTTTATAAAAAAAGAATGCTTTTTGAAAGGGTAGAAATAAGTTTTTTGCTTACTTGTAATATGCAATTTGGTATACTAAATAGGTTTCTAGGTATACCGAATAACCTTCAATCATATCTAAATAAGTTGGTTGGTTATCCGATAAGGATAGTTGGATATCAGAATGAGTTGTTTGAATATCCTATCAGCATATTCGGAATTGCTTTTAACTTATTTGGATATGCTTTCAAGTAGAAAACAAATAGAAAAAGCATCTTTTAACCCTTTTGAAACTAGTATTCCGAGTCAACAATACCATTCTTTATGGCATATAAGGCGATGCCAGTTCTTGAGTGAACTTTTAATTTTTCGTACATGTTTGCTCGATAATCATCAACAGTACGCACGCTAATAAACATTTTTTTTGCAATGTCCTCGTAGGTTAATTCTGTACAAACCAACGATAAAAATTCTTTTTCTTTGTCGGATAAATCTTTTGGATCAATAGGAAGATTGGCTTCATTTTGCATTCCAGTTACCATTTTCCAAGATATTTCTTCGGGGAGATAGAAATCTTTTTCGTAAACAGTTTCTATTGCTTTACGCAATTCAGCAGGTTCGGAATTTTTAGACAGGAAGCATTTTGCCCCATTACGCATCATCTTTACAATACTGCGCTCATCGGTGTTCATGGTCAGCGCAATGATTTTAACCTGAGGAAAGTGTTTCGTAACCCAACTAGCAGTTTCAAACCCATCCATGACAGGCATGCTTATATCCAACAATAATATATCTGGGATAAGGTGATTCTTTAACTGTTGAGTTACTTGTTCGCCATTTTCAGCATCAAATAATACAGAACAAGTATTGAAGGAAGAAACCAATTTTACCATCGAACTACGAACCAACTTATGATCGTCTGCCAACGCTATTTGTATTTTCTGTATTGATTCCTTAGCCATAATACCTCTATAAAATTCGCTCCAACTATTTGTTTTCTTCAACTGGAATAGGTAAAATTAATGAAACCGATGTTCCATTTCCTATTTTACTCTCAATTTCAACCTTCGCTTTTATCAACTTGGCTCTATTAAACATGTTCGTTAACCCAATTCCAGTTGCCTTGGTTTCCAAATTACCTCCTTTTACGTCAAAACCAACCCCGTTATCCGCAATTTTAATGACAAAAAAAGCGAAATCTTTATCGTAGACTTGAATATCTACCCTGCTTGCCTTAGCGTGTTTTAGTATATTCTGCAATATTTCTTGCACAATTCTGAAGATAAAAGTATTGGTTTGCCCATCAAAATAATTATTTCTTACGCTACAGGAGTAGTTTACTTCCAAAGTTTTAATTCTTTTCAATCTTTCCGCCTCAGAAGCTAGAGAGTCGAGCAATCCTATTTGTAATATTCTATCAGAATGTAGGCTGTGGGAAAGCTGCGCAATATCTTTTATTACTTTATTTATCTCATTTTTGCTCTCATGTATGGTTTCGAACATTGGGTCATCGGAATCTATTGGTAAAAAACCGAGTGCCATGCTAACAACAAGTAACTGCTGCTTAATATTATCATGCAGTTCTTCCCCAATTTGTTTCATCGTGTCTTCCTGCATCTCCAACTGACTATTGAGGAATTCCTTTTCGTATTGCTCTTTAATATTTAGAATTTCCTTTTCTTGCTTGCGTTGACGTTTTTGATAAAAGTATAGAATTGTAATAATAAATCCAACAAGAAGTAGCCCTATAA
>JANYEX010000293.1 GCA_025359725.1 Chitinophagaceae bacterium
GCGTAGGTAAAACAGCTACACTTACAGATGCTTTAGCAGGAGGTACTTGGAGTACACAAATTCCAGGGTTTGCTACCATCTCTAATGCTGGTTTAATAACTGGGGTGGCAGTTGGTACAGATACTATTGCTTATAAAGTAGTTACTAATGGTTGCGATACTACCGTAAAAGCACAACTTTTGGTAACAACGCCTTCTGTTGCCAAGATAGTGTTAGTAAATCCATTGGTAGATAGCGTTAACATCCACAAAGGTTTGGAAACACACTTAGAAGATCCTACCCCTAATGGTGTATGGTCTAGCACAAGTACAAGTATAGCATCGGTTAATAATGGAGCGGTAACGGGTGTTTACCCTGGTAGTGTTTCGATAATATATACTATTACAGAAGGTGGATGTGATGCATCCGATTCTATTACAATTACTGTTCTTGATCCGCTTAATGACATATATGCACCGAACTTCTTGGCACCATATAGTAACGTTAGGAATATTGACCCTACAAGCCCAATAGTTTATCCAAACAGGGTGTTTAGAATATGGGGTGAAGACATGGCAAGCATCGACTTGAAACTGTTTAGTCCTTGGGGCGAATTGATGTACCAGGTAAATACGACAGATAATAACTATCCAGGTTGGGATGGTACACATGGTGGACAGATACAACCATCAGGTGTATATGTGTATGTAGCTAAAATTACCTTGAAAAACGGAAAGACACTCAATAAAAAGGGAGCTGTAAACTTAATTAGATAGAAAAATGAAGACAATGAAGAAAGTTATTTTTATAGTATTATTATGTGCTTCGACGATGGTTAAGGCACAGATAGACCCCCATTTCTCTCAATACTACATGCACCCACTTTGGTTAAATCCAGCATTGACTGGTGCCATTAATGGTGACTATAGAGTGGCTGTTATAGATAGAAACCAATGGAGCAGTGTTACCAATGCATTTTCTACACAAGGCATTTCTGCCGATATGGTTACTAACAAGAACTTAAATTTCGGCTTGAGTTTGATGCAAGAAACTGCTGGCGATGCTGGGTACAAATACTTTGATGGTTTAGCGTCTATTTCTTATTCAGGTATCCGTTTTGGTAGAGATGGTATGAAGGTTATTACTTTTGGTATGAGTGGTGGTATAGTAAGCAGACACTTCGATTTTTCTAAATTGCAAGGTGGAAGTCAGTACACACCATACTTAGGTGTTGATCCTACTAAAGTTTTGGGTGAGTCTTTCGGCAAATCAACTTCTGCCATGTTTGATATGAGTGCTGGGGCTGCTTTCTACGATACAGACCCAGATAAAAAGATAAATTTCTTTGGCGGATTTTCTGCTGCACACATAACACAGCCCAAAGATCCTTTCTTTTCTACAAATGCTAGTGATGCAAAAGTACCTGTAAGATATATCCTTCATGGCGGTGCAAGGATTATTTTGGATGATGTAACAAGCTTGGTTCCAAATGCAATCTTCATGCGCGAAGCAAACTCAAATGAATTTACATTAGGTGGATATGCACAAAGAACAGTGACAGACGATATTGATGTAATGGCGGGAGTTAATTATCGTGTAAATGATGCCATTTATCCTTATCTAGGGCTCAATTTGAATAACCTTATTATCGGGTTGAGTTACGATTTAAATGCCTCTCAATTAGGTGCTGGTGCAAAAGGGGCAAGTAGTTATGAATTTTCATTGATGTATTCAAATAAAAAGGGTACAGATAAAGGATACTTTAAGTGTCCTAGATTTTAGGATCGAATAATTTAGTAATTCTATAAACGAATAAATTAATGTTGAAGCGTGTAATTTTTGCAGGACTTGTTATTATCTTTTTCCAACTATATGTATCTGGCCAGTCTTCCCTTGCCCTAAAGCAGGCAGATAAATACTATCAGGATAGTTCTTACTATAATGCTATTCTCAATTATGAGATATATCTGGGTATGAGAACTGCACCAGCACTTTACGCGCCCTACACTAACAATAAAAAGAAAAAGCTTCTTGAATTCGAAGAAGTTAACGTTAATAAACGTGATGCTGATAAGGTCTTTTATAATCTTGGTCAGAGCTATAGAATGTTAAACGATTACGAATCTGCTGAGAAATGGTATTCGAAAGTAGCATCAACAGGAAGTAACAAGTTCCCACAAACACGTTTATGGCGTGCACAATGTTTAAGAGCTTTGGGACATTATCAAGCAGCTGAAAAAGAGTTTAAAAGAGTTATAAAGGATAACGATAAAGCTGATGGTAACAAACAAAGTGTTGCCATCGCTAACACAGAATTAAATAACATCACCTACATACGTCTACAAACAGAAACTAGAAAACCACCTGCTTATGCGGTACATAAATTAAAGGGTGATTTTAATCAAACAGAAGGAGCTTATTCCCCTGTTATTGTTAATGATTCAACACTTTTATTTACGTCTGC
Organism: Chitinophagaceae bacterium; assembly: GCA_025359725.1. Taxonomy (GTDB): domain Bacteria; phylum Bacteroidota; class Bacteroidia; order Chitinophagales; family Chitinophagaceae; genus Parasediminibacterium. The sequence continues at coordinate 2,444 of JANYEX010000293.1, forward strand.
AAGAATAGTTGATACTGTAAATCAATTCAGTAAGATTAATCCTCACATGAACCACCTTTTCAATACACCTTTTAATGTAAATAGAGATTCAGTTATTGGTAAAGCAGCTATTGTAAAATTCCCTTCACGTACTGCCTCAAATGAAGGAACACCAACTGTATCACCTTCTGGAGGAACATTGTATTTTACTAGATGGGAGACTAATGGCGGCAGAACGAACTCTGCTATTTATGTAAGCAAAAAGAAAAATGACACCACTTGGGAAGAACCAGTAAAGCTTGATGAAAAGATAAACAAGCCGGGATATAATTCTAATCAACCTTTCCTGACCGATGATGGAAAGTATTTGTTATATGCTTCTGACAGACCAGATGGTGCTGGAAAATATGATATATGGGCCTCTGCAATAGATACTGGCGGCAACACTACCGAGCCTTTTAATTTGGTAAATATCAATACTAAAGAAGACGATAAAGCACCGTTTTACCATACAAATTCTAAGACATTAGTGTTCTCTTCTAATGGTAGGGTCGGTATGGGTGGTTTCGATTTGTATAGTGCAACTGGTGATTTAACATCATTGTCAACGCCAGTAAATATGGGTGCCCCCATTAACTCTGTAAAAGATGATAACTACTTCTTTAGTGCTTCTAAAGATACTTTGATGAAGAAAGCTTATGTAAGTTCAGATCGTCAGTCTCAATGTTGTTTAGAAATATTCTCTGTACAGAGATTACCAAAGAAAATATTCAAACAAAAGATTGATGGATTGATTTCTGATTGTAAGACAGGATCACCAATACCTTACAGTACAATAACCATTAATAATTGGGTTGATACTACAAGGGATATTAAAATGGTTACTGGAACTGATGGTTTGTTCTTAATAAACCTTACAGATTCTACTTCTGGATTAACTATTAAAAGGAAAGGGTATAATGATAGGGTGCAAGCATTTAAGTATGACCAAGAGTTGTATGCGGACACTACATACCTAATTGAACTTTGTTTGACAAAGGCTAAAAAGATTAATTATAAGCAACATCTTGATGGTGTAGTCGTAGATTGTGATACTAAAAAGCCAATTGCAAAAGCTTATGTTACGGTAGTTAACCAAGTTGATACGGCTAAGAACTTTGTAGTAAGTACTTCTAAAACTGGTGAGTTTTCTATTGATTTAAGTGATTCTATTAATGCCTTGTGGTTTGAAAAGAAGGATTACTACGATAAGGATGTACATTTCAACTTGCAATCTGATTCTTTAGAAAATGATACGACTTATAAGATAACGTATTGTCTTGCACAATTTAAACCTGAGGATGTTACCGCACCAGTTAATATGATTACTGATCCACGCAAGGTTGAAGATGTAGTTAAAACAATTAATAAGAGTGATTCTGTAACTATTCATTTCGATTTCAACCAAACAGAACTAAGACCTGATGCTGTAGAATTGTTGGATAAACTACTTTCAATCTTGAAAACGTACCCAACAATATCTCTAGAACTTGATATAAGTGGACATACAGATGCTAAGGGTTCTGAAGCTGTAAACTTACGCATTGGTAGAGAAAGGGCATTGTCTTGTTTGGATTACATGATTCAGAAGGGTATTAGCGAATCTAGATTGAAACTTAAGTCTTATGGTAAATCTACTCCGGTTGCGCCAGACTTTATCAATCATAAAGATAACCCAGATGGTATGGCTAAGAACAGAAGGGTTGTTATGAAGGTAAGGGCTAAGGTTGTAATTCCTGATAATAAATAGACCTTGTTGAGTACAATAAAAAAAGGGAAAGAATTTGAGTTAATCAAATCTTTCCCTTTTTTATTCTCCCTTCTTTGTGTTGATGGTGTGTATGATATGAACTAAGTATTAGAAGTTTATGTTACAATCTAAATAGTAAAGATGAATAACAGAATAGTGTTAGCTATAACAGGGGCGAGTGGTGCAGTATATGCAAAGGTTTTATTAGACAAGTTGCTGTTGTGCAAGAGCCAATGGGAATCTGTTGGGGTAGTGATGAGTAATAATGCAAAGGAGGTATGGCAAACAGAACTTGGAAACGATAACTATAAAAACTATCCTGTTAATTATTACGAAAAGACTGACTTCTCAGCACCATTTGCATCTGGTTCTGCCAAATATAACATTATGATTGTTGCCCCTTGTAGTATGGGTACACTCGGGCGTATTGCAAACGGAATAAGCGATGATCTGGTTACCCGTGCTGCCGATGTAATATTAAAAGAAAGGCGTAAACTAATACTAATGGTTCGCGATACCCCCTATAACCTTGTTCATATAAAGAATATGGAAACGGTTACACTTGCAGGTGGCGTTATCTGCCCAGCAACACCTTCCTTTTATAGTCGGCCAAGTACCATTGAAGAAGTAGCTGCCACAGTTGTAGATAGGGTTCTCGACTTGGCTGGATTAGATATTAGTACTTATAGATGGGGGGCAGAATAGTTATGAGTTATGAAATATAAGTTATGAGTGCTTATGCCTTAATTTATTCAACTAAAAAAGTCCCTGTAGAAAATCCTACAGGGGCTTTTTTATAAATACTTAGCACTCATAATTCATTACTCATAATCATAGTTCATATCTTCCCTTCCGTCCATTCTGCTAATGCATCTATCAAATTGGTGTTCTCTTTCTCTGTTCCTATGGTTATTCTTAGGCAGTCCTCGCAAAGTTTTACATTGCTTCTGTCCCTAACCACAATCCCTTTGGTAAGTAGATATTCATAGAGTTTGTGGGCATCTTTTATCTTTACTAACAAAAAATTTGCATCCGAAGGGTACACTTTTTCTACGGTAGGAACTTGCTTCAAAACGTCGGCTAAGGCATTGCGCATATCAACAAACTCAGTAATCATGTCATTTACCTGCCCAACTTCTTCTAATGCTTTGAGGGCAAGTTCTTGTGTAGCTTGGTTAATATTGTAGGGAGGCTTAGTCTTATTCATAACAGAGATAATCTCGGTAGAGGCAAATGCCATCCCCAATCTTAACGCTGCCAATCCCCATGCTTTACTAAAAGTTTGCAAAACAATAAGGTTAGGATACTCTGCTAGTTCCTTAATAAAAGTCTTTTGTTTGGCAAAGTTTATATATGCCTCATCAATTACTACCAAGCCATTAAAGTTATTCAGCACCGTTTCTATATCTGTCCTGTTTAGCGAGTTGCCCGTTGGGTTATTGGGCGAACAAAGCCAAATTATTTTAGTATTCTCATCAATCAATGTTTCTATATGGGCAAGATTCAGTTGAAAATCGTCCAACAAAGGAGCAACCCTCAATGTTACATCGTTAATGTTTGCACTCACCTGATACATCCCATAAGTAGGGGGGCAGATGACTACATTATCCTTGCTAGGGTTGCAAAAACAACGATATAAAAGGTCTATACACTCATCGCTGCCGTTACCCAAAAAAATATGTTCGGGCGTAATGCCTTTTATCGTACTTAAGGCAGCCTTCACCGCATGTTGGTGAGGATCTGGATAGCGGTTATACCATTTCATTAATGGACTGCCCAAACTATTTTCGTTGGCATCTAAGAACACATCTGCCGTGCCGCTAAACTCATCACGGGCGGATGAATAAGCCACTAAATTTTTAATATTTTCCCTCGTAATCTTCTGTAAATCGAACATAATCCCTACTGTATTTATCGCTAATCGGCACGAAAATAAAGTTTAATAGGGTAATACAATGATTTTATCAAATTGAATCACAAATCCAGGTTACCGGTAGTAAAAACTATAAAACTTCGCATTGGAATAATTAATTAACTCAAAATCAATAGCGTCTTAAAAGATAAAAAGAGAGAGAAAGTTTATCGGTAATTCAATTAGCTTTGAGGTTGCACAACAAACAAAACATACTCTCATGTCAAAAATAACATTGTTTGCCTAAATGATCGGCAAGTTAGATAGCGCACAATAACGTATGGGGCAGATGGCTTTTTGTATAAAAAAGATATTGTTCCTTGCTTTCTAGAAGAAGCGATTATGTATATACACACAAAAGCAAAAGCCTGAATTGTCTAAGAAGGGAATTTTTAGCCTTACTGCAAAAAAAGAAAGCATTTTTAGATGTTTGCCAACAGACAAAACGTATAAAGAAATAGGGGAAGCTTTAGGGCTTAAATCTCGCACGGTAGATTGGCATGTTGACAATATATTTGGGAAACTGGGGGTGTCTACTAGGGCTTGCGCAAATGATATAGGGAGTTTTAAAAGCGATAATGTTTATTAATTTACCTAATAGGAGTCTATTAAGGATAATCACATCAATAATTTGCAGCAAACATGAACATGTTTGCAGAGAACGTATTCATGTTTGCTGAAAATCAGTTAACGTTTTAGTCTGATTGATACTAAACTAGAGCAGACATGTGTCAGATTGGCGCATTTCAGTCTAAAACGGTTGCGGGTTGGTGTATGTTGCTAGCAGTTATAGTCTAGTCTTGGGCATTCTAGTACCAATATCCTGCTTTTATGTATTAATCTTGAGTAATCTATCACTCGTTTTCAGCATTCATTAACTAGTTTGCAACGAACTAGTTAATGATTGCTGAAAACGATGTGACAAATTTTGCCGTTATGTCTGCTTTTTGCTGATAATATTAGCTAAGCTGGGATGATATAAACGCTGTTTGGGCAAGTTGAGCAAAGTTTATCTGGAACGGTTGATAAAAGGCATTTTTGATTACTTTACAATTTAACGAATCAGAGATTCTTTTTTATCATAAGTTATCTTTACAATCAAAACGCTAAACAACCTTTTCAGATATTTTATTTGGTTTAACTAAATTTAGTGTGGGGAAGAGTTATTTTACCACAAAAACCACAAAGATTTACACTAAATATACTAGGCATAATCAATAGTATTTAGGTATTGCGTTTTACTTATAGAACACTAGGCTATTCTAGAACGCTAATAGCTTCATAGATAGTTCAAATTCAGTATATCCTGTGTGCTTTGTGTTTCTAATTCCTTGTGTTTTTTGTGGTTAAGATTCCTCATACAGAATTTAGGATAACTTTTTATTTATTAGGAATCTCTGAATAATACCCTTCTAAAACTATACAATATTGCCCAAAAAGCATACAACTCTCTTCCAAAAGCATTCGCTTCTATCGCTTTTAGCTATCACTTTATTGTTAAAGCAAATACATATTCCCTAAAAGCAAACCCATTAACGGTAAAGTGTTAACACTAAATTCTTAACACAAACCAACTAGCTGCAATAGTGTTTACAATTGCTGCAAATGCAAGCAATATCGCCCAAAAAGCATTTAATATTGCTATTTTATGTAATCATATTGTCGCTTTATGAAGAGGTAAAACTCCTGATTATTTCAATAATGCAGCAAAAACGAGCAAAAAAGGGAAAATATCTGTCATAAAGGCAGCAAAGTGTAACAACATGCTCGTTTTTATAAATAGTAATGGAAGGGTGTCAAATAGTTACCTGACGATATTTAATAGTAAACCGACTAATTGTAGCAA
>JANYEX010000307.1 GCA_025359725.1 Chitinophagaceae bacterium
TGAAAAGGTGAATACTTGTATAACCAGCGGTAAATCGTATGGGTGGTTACCTGATGCTCACACACTAATTGCTGTAAGGTCACACGCTTATTCACTAAATCCTTTACTGCGGACTTCTTCAAGGTATCAGAGAATATCCTTCGTTTCCTAACCGCTAACTTTTGTTTTGTTGATTGCTTTATAAGTTGACTTTTTTGTTAACCTATATCAGGAAGAATATTTCATGTTTAATATTTCATATCGAACATCTATCTTGCACCCCTTAGATACTGAATGTAGATATGAATTTGGATGTTTTATTGGCGCAATACCAGGAATCCCCCCCTGTTTCTCAGCTGGCGGACAGGCTTTTGTTTTCCGATCCTCAACAAATATTTCTTAAAAACTTATTGGGCAGCAGTGCAGAGTTTGTGGTTAGTGGGGTGTTTACCCATCCCAAAACGCAGGGGCTCAATCATTTGCTGGTATTAAACGATGCCGAGGAAGCTGCCTACTTTCATAACACACTCGAGAACCTTACCAATGCATTGGATTTGTTCTATTTCCCTTCTTCTTTCAAAACAAAAAAGAACTTTCGCTTACTTAATTCTTCGCATGTAATGCTTCGTACCGAGGCATTGACTAAGCTGGCTAATGGCGGCAATAAGAAAATAATTGTTACCTATCCCGAAGCATTGTTCGAGAAAGTGGTGCTTCCGCAAACGTTGAGTGGTAATATTATCCTCATCAAATCGAACGATACCATTAACCTCGACGGACTAATGGAATTGTTTGTGATGTACGGTTTTGAGCGGACAGACTTTGTTTACGAACCCGGTCAGTTTGCACTGCGGGGAGGTATTTTAGATATTTATTCCTTCGGTAATGAAAAGCCATACAGGGTAGAATTGTTTGGCAACGAGGTGGACAGCATCCGAATATTCGACCCCGAAACGCAGTTGAGTGAACGAAAGGTTTTGCAGGTAAGTATCATCCCCAATGTAGAAACGCAGTTTGAAACGGGTGATAAGGTTTCCCTTTTAGAATTTTTACCAGAGAATACCATCGTATGGTTAAAGGATTGGGATGTAATAAAGGGAATCATTGAAGAATCAGAACTTGATTTAGGAATCTTTTTAGAGAAGTTTCAGACTGATAAAGAAACAAAAGCACTTGCCATACAAAATAGACATCCCAAGGCAAAAGTACCTATGGATGAGGAAGATGAGGATGATACAAAGATTCTGAAGGATGTAAAACTAGAAGATTTTACACCGATTGCGACAACTGAAAGGCAATTGCAGCAGCGGCATATTGTGGAGTTTGGTTTTAAGCAATTGTTTACCCTTGACCGCTTACCGTTAACCGATGGTGAGTCAACCGTTAACCGTTTACCGTCAACCGAAGAGCCAGACGCTGTAAGCAACGAGCGGTTAACGGAACACGGTCAACGGAATACGGTCAACCGTAATCGGTTAACGGTTAACTTCCAAACAAAAGAACAACCTTCCTTCAACCGACAGTTTAATTTGTTGATTGAGGATTTGACAAAACACGAAGCCAACGGTTACAGCATCTACATCTTCGCCGAACAAGCAAAGCAGTTAGAAAGGTTGCACAGCATTTTTAAAGACCTGAATACGGAAATAATCTTTGTGCCTGTTGCCACTTCCATCCACGAAGGATTTATTGATGAAAACCTAAAAGTTGTTTGCTATACAGACCATCAAATATTTCAACGGTATCATAAGTACAAAGTAAAGCAGGCTTTTAATAAGAATAAAGCACTGACCATAAAAACCCTCCGCGACTTACAGCCGGGGGATTTTGTAACGCATATAGATCACGGCGTGGGTACGTATAGCGGTTTGCAAAAGCTAGAAGTGAATGGACGGCTGCAAGAGGCGGTGCGTATTATTTATAAGGACAGCGATATTTTGTATGTAAATATTAATTCGCTACATAAGATTTCCAAATACACGGGCAAGGAAGGTACTGTGCCGAGGGTTAATAAACTGGGTAGCGATGTTTGGAGTAAACTAAAAGACAAAACGAAAGCCAAGGTTAAAGAAATTGCTTTCGACCTGATAAAACTATATGCCGAACGTAAGGCACAAGTAGGGTTTGCCTTTGCTCCAGACACTTATATGCAAACAGAACTGGAGGCGAGTTTTATGTATGAAGACACGCCCGACCAAGCTAAGGCTGTTGCCGATGTAAAGCGTGATATGGAAAGCGCAAGCCCGATGGATAGATTGGTGTGTGGCGATGTGGGATTTGGTAAAACTGAGGTAGCGGTTCGTGCGGCTTTTAAGAGTGTGACCGATGGCAAACAAGCTGCTGTATTGGTTCCTACAACTATTCTAGCTTTTCAACATTATAAAACATTCAAGGAAAGGTTGAAAGATTTTCCTGTTACAGTGGATTATGTAAACAGGTTTAAGTCAGCCAAAGAGAAGAAAGAAACGTTGGAAAGATTGGCTGATGGAAAGATAGACATCATCATAGGAACGCACGGATTATTGGGCAAAGAGGTAAAGTTTAAAGACCTCGGTATAATGATTATTGATGAGGAACAGAAGTTTGGCGTGGCACATAAAGAGAAACTAAAGACCCTTAAAACCAATGTGGATTGCCTTACGCTTACCGCAACGCCAATACCTAGAACGCTACATTTTAGCTTGATGGGTGCAAGGGATTTAAGTATTATCAATACGCCGCCACCTAATAGACAGCCTATACAAACGGAGATTCATGTGTTCAATGATGAGTTTATTCGCGAAGCAATTTATTTTGAAACCAATAGGGGAGGGCAGGTCTTCTTTATTCATAATCGAGTGCAGGGATTGGGCGAAATGGCTGCCTTGATACAAGCCCAATGCCCCGATATTAGTATTGGTTTTGCCCATGGGCAATTGGAAGGACATGAATTGGAAGAGCGTATTATGGATTTCATCGACCGTAAATATGATGTGTTGGTTTGTACAAATATTGTAGAAAGTGGGGTAGATATTGCCAATGTAAACACCATCATTATTAATAATTCGCACCAGTTTGGACTGAGCGATTTGCACCAATTACGTGGAAGAGTAGGGCGAAGTAATAAGAAAGCCTTCTGTTATTTGTTGGCACCACCCATGAGTACACTGCCAAGTGATAGTCGTAAAAGGTTACAAACACTAGAACAATTCAGTGATTTAGGCAGTGGCTTCCAGATTGCTATGCGCGATTTGGATATTCGTGGAGCAGGTAATTTATTGGGCGGCGAACAGAGTGGTTTTATGGCTGAGATTGGTTTTGAGATGTATCAAAAGATACTAGAAGAAGCAGTGAAAGAACTAAAGCGTACTTCGTTCAAGGAATTATTTAAGGATGAGATAACTAAGCAGGACGATTATGTAAGCGATTGTACTATTGATACTGACCTTGAAATTCTATTGCCAGATAGTTATGTAGAAAGCATTACCGAACGTTTATCCCTTTATACAAGGTTGGATAATTGTGAAAATGAAGAGGAATTAATGGCTTTTCATGCTGAACTGATAGATAGGTTTGGGCCAATACCAGAGCAAGTGGAAGATTTATTTACGACGGTAAGGTGTCGTTGGGCGGCGGTATCGTTGGGCTTTGAGAAGATGAGTCTGAAAGAAAATATCATGCGTTGTTACTTCATCAACAAGAATGATTCTCCTTATTTCGAGTCCAATTTATTTAAAGATATACTTGGTTACCTGCAAACTGGCACCAACAAAGCGCAACTAAAACAAGTAGGAAAGAACTTTCTTTTGGTTGTGCATGATATTAAAAGCATGCAAGCCATGCTTAGGTTTCTGAATCTTATGCAGAAAGGGGTGATAAGAGATGGGCATAGCCAATAATATATTTCCCCAAAAAATACCTACGAGAATAAGTGTTTGCCTTATCTTTCTTAAATTTCATCGATAAACATGAACGTTTGTCTAATCTTTTTTAAAGTTCATTAGACCGTTTCGGAAATTCATACTAGGCAGTTAATCATTTTCAAAAAAAAGGAAATCGTCCTTTCTAGGCACGAGGTTATGGAGGGATTGCATTTCCAAATAAGTCTATTTTACCATAGTTAATTTACTTCATAAACATCTACACTCCTTTGTAGTATAATTAATTATTCAGCCCTCATCAGCTCTAATACGATTTATTTAGGGGGTATTTCCTGTCTAGTTCTAAAAAAAGTTCACTGGTGTTTTTAATCCTGCAATTGGTTTACGATAGTAGGTTGTTTTCGAGAATAGTTTTTCCGTAATCTTTCTATTTTAATTGTTACTTTTGATTACCAATAATTTAATTCTATATATTGTCGGGACGACTGGATTCGAACCAGCGACCTCACGCCCCCCAGACGTGTACGCTAACCGGACTGCGCTACGTCCCGAAACCCTAAAAGGATTGCAAATATAAGACTCCGTATCCTTTTTACATTTATCTTGCACCTAAATTGAGAAAAGTACATGATATTGCTGATAAAAAAAGTGCTGATTGCTGATAAAAATTCACCTTATTCTGGCCTAATAAAAGATATTTTAGTAAAAGACAGTAAGATAGTTTTGATTGCGGATGATATAACGGATTCTGCCGACGAAACAATTGAGGCAGAAGGATTGACAATATCGCAAGGATGGGTAGATATTTTTGCAGACTTTGCAGACCCAGGATATGAACACAGAGAAAGTATAGAAACGGGTGCTGCGGCTGCTATTGCTGGCGGATACTCTCACGTTTTTACGTTGCCCAATACTAAACCACTAACCCAAAATAAGCCACAGGTTGCTTATATTATTGAGAAATCGAAGGAATTACCCGTAACGGTATATCCGATTGGGGCAGTTTCTAAAAACATAGAAGGAAAGGATTTGGCAGAGATGTACGAGATGCAACAAGCAGGAGCAGTAGCTTTTTCGGATGGTACACACCCAGTACAGTCAGCAGGATTGTTACTAAAAGCCCTACAATATATAGTAGCATTCAACGGAACCATCATACAACTACCAGTAGATAAAAGCATTGGTGCCTTTGGATTAATGACCGAAGGGATTGTATCTACACAACTTGGTTTGCCGGGTAGCCCCGCTTTATCCGAGATGCTTATTATCAAAAGAGATTTGGATTTATTGCGTTATACCAATAGTAAACTTCACATAACAGGTATTTCTACAGCCGAAAGTGTAGCATTGATTACGGCGGCTAAAGCAGAGGGTTTGCAGGTTTCATGTAGCGTTACCCCTTATCATCTTTTCTTTTGTGATGAGGATATGGAAAGCTACGACACAAACCTAAAAGTAACGCCCCCACTACGAAATAGGGAAGATATGATGGCACTAAGGGCTGCTGTAACAGATGGTGCAATTGATTGTATTGCCACACATCACCTTCCTCAGAATTGGGACAATAAAACTTGCGAATTCGAATATGCCGCGCATGGAATGGTTGGCTTGCAGACAAGTTTTTCAGTTGTAAATAGTTTATTAGGTAATTTATCTACGGATAGATTAGTTGATTTGTTTACCAACAATGCACGTAAAATATTTAATATTCCTACTAGTAACATAGAGGCAGATACAGTTGCTGACTTTACATTATTCACCAAAAAAGGCGATTCTATCTTTACAAAAGAGGATAATAAAAGTAAATCTGCCAATAGTGCCTTCTTTAATGTTCCTTTGGCGGGTAGCGTGGTAGGGGTTTATACAAAGGGAGGGTGGAATAAGAATTAACAATGGATAATTGACAATTGATGAATTACATATCAATTATTAATTATCATTTATCAATTAGGAGATGGTTTCTGAACAGAAAACGCATATAAAGAAGGGTTTAATAATAGCATTAGTATTGATATTGGTGGATATTGTGCTGCAAGTAACCCATCAAAAGTTTCAACCGTGGGTTAACTATCTAAACATAGCAATCTTACTGATAGGTGTTGTAGTTTCAGTGAATATTAAAGAAGCAGAAACTAATAATAAGGTTATATTCAGCAACCTTTTTGGTTATGGATTTAAGGTTTCTGTTGTAACTGTTTGTATACTATTTATCTACTCCATACTGTCAGTTTATCTTTTTTTCCCAGGCTTTATATACGATTTGTATAATCAAAACATATTGGCTGCACAGAAGATTAACGGCTATAATGCTGCAACAGCCGTATCAAACAAAGCAATGGCAATGAAAGTAATGCGGATAAGTTTACTTTCTGCGGTAGTGATGTTCAATCTTGCAATTGGTATTACAGGCGCTTTGGCAGGTGCAATAATTAGATTATTAAGAGAACAGAAAAACCAGCTATAATCAATAAAAAGAAATCATTCATGGATATATCTATTGTAGTCCCACTGTTTAATGAAGAAGAATCATTACCTGAATTGTGCGCGTGGATAGAGCGTGTTGCAACAACGAATAACTATTGCTATGAAGTTGTATTGGTAGATGATGGTAGCACTGATGATAGCTGGGAAGTGATAAAACAATTATCAAAAGAGAATGGCAACCTAAAAGGGATACGATTTCAACGCAATTATGGAAAGAGTGCTGCATTGAATGAAGGATTTAAAGCAGCATTGGGTGATGTAATTATCACAATGGATGCTGATATGCAAGATAGTCCAGACGAAATACCCGAATTGAGAAGGATGATACTGGAAGATGGTTTTGATTTAGTAAGCGGATGGAAACAAAAACGCTTTGATAATGCCTTGACAAAAAACCTTCCTTCTAAACTATTTAATGCGGCAGCAAGAGCTAGTTCGGGCATTAAATTAAACGATTTTAATTGCGGATTGAAGGCATATAAAAGAAAGGTAGTAAAGAGCATAGAGGTTTTTGGCGAGATGCACCGATATATTCCTGTATTAGCTAAGTGGGCCGGATTCAGAAAGATTGGGGAGAAAGTAGTAGAGCATCGGGCAAGACAGTATGGCGTAACTAAGTTTGGTTGGGAAAGGTTTATCAATGGCTTTTTAGATTTAACGACTATTACCTTCCTCAATAAATTTGGCAAACGCCCTATGCATTTCTTTGGTTTATATGGTACTTTGTGTTTTATGATTGGATTTTTTGCAAGCGTTTATCTAGCAGTAAATAAAGTTATAGACCCTGCTTTTTCATTAACTAACAGACCAGCTTTCTATATCGGTTTAACTGTTATGGTAATAGGTATTCAATTATTCCTAACTGGTTTTATTGCAGAATTAGTAAGCAGAAACAGCAGTGAAAGAAATACTTACTTGATAGAAGAAAAATTAGGGATTTAATAGCACTTTAGATTATTCTTTTATCTGTTATATGAAGCAAAAAATTATAATAATAGGTCCAGCACATCCCCTTCGTGGTGGTTTGGCATCTTTTGATGAGCGTTTAGCCCGCCAGTTTCAGAATCAAGGATATGATGCCACCATCTACACCTTTTCATTACAATACCCTGGGTTTCTGTTTCCAGGTACTACGCAATATTCAGCAGAACCTAAACCTACAGACATCAACATTAAGGTTTGTATTAATTCAGTTAACCCTTTCAACTGGTTAATGGTAGGTAATGAATTACGGAAATTAAAACCAGCCATTATAGTAATACGTTACTGGTTGCCCTTCATGGGACCTTGCTTAGGAACTATCCTTCGTTGCGTAAAAGCAAATGGCATTACTAAACTTGTTTGTATAGCAGACAATGTTATCCCTCACGAGAAACGACTTGGCGATAAGCAATTCACTCAATATTGTTTCAAACCAATAGATGCTTTCGTTACAATGAGTGAAAAGGTATTGCAAGATTTAAAGACATTTACCCATAAACCATCGCAACAAATCATCCATCCGCTGTATGATAATTTTGGCGAAGCTTTATCCAAGGATGTTGCAAGGGAACATTTGGGTATTCCTGTAAAAGAAAATATTATCCTATTCTTTGGATTCATAAGAAAGTATAAAGGGCTAGACTTGCTATTACAAGCAATGAGAATTCTAAAAGACCATACACTTAATAATACTTTCAGTGGTTGTAAGTTACTAATAGCAGGAGAATATTACGAAGACAAAGAACAATATGATGACCTTATTAATGACCTTGACATAGCAGATCAACTTATACTACGGACCGATTTTATTTCTGATAGCGAGGTACGTTATTATTTGAGTGCTGCCGATTTCGTTATTCAACCCTATCGCAATGCCACCCAAAGTGGTGTTACCCCTTTGGCATATCATTTTGAGAAACCTATGTTGGTTACCAATGTTGGGGGACTACCTTCGTTAGTGCCAGATGGAAAGGTTGGTTTGGTAGCAGAACCCAATCCTGAATCTATTGCTGCTAAAATAGAACAACTATATACTATTGGGGAAGAACATTTTCTGCCCAACATCCAAACAGAGAAACTCAAATACAGCTGGAAAGTATTGGCCGATACGATTGTAAGACTTTCGGGAATCCAATAAAATAGACTTTTATCTTAATTCCTTTGGTATTCATTATCAAGCTACCCCTATATTTGCTGCCCCAAACAAATGGAGAGTTGTCCGAGTGGTTGAAGGAGCACGCCTGGAAAGTGTGTATACGGGTAACTGTATCAAGAGTTCGAATCTCTTACTCTCCGCCAAGTACTATACAATAAGCTTCAAAACGCTGCAATCACAATGATTAGCAGCGTTTTATATTAGTGGCTATACTAAACGGTTCATTTAATCTTATTCGAAAATGACCTATTAAGTGAGCTATTGCTAATCAAGCAAGCCGGTCACAGGAAATCTCTAGGTTTGGCTGGCATCTATCCAACCTTGTTGCATTTCTAATACTCAATCCATTCGTAAAGATTGGATTACAGTTGTGGCTTGATGAACTTATTGAAGAATATATTTAGACAGATAAAATTAGCCCATAGAATCATTCTTTAACTGAATCATTGAAAAAAAGAATATACAGAGGGCTAACAAGGGCAGGTCTACAAAAGGATTGTTACTTTATGTGTTAGGCAGAATCCCTGCCGCTTTCATTCGCTCGGTTTTCAACCCTTGATTCGCATTAGTAATTACCACTTACGACTAATGCTTAGTTCTTCCTCCACGCCCATTTCCATAATTCCTTCAAGGTAACTTTCTTTCCGTACATAAGAATTCCTACCCTATATATCTTAGCACTAAGCCAAGTGGTGCAAATAAATCCGCCGATTAATAAAATTACACTCAGTGCTAGTTGCCAATAAGGTACAGTATTAGGAACGCCGAAAGGAATTCTAGCCATCATAACAATGGGTGATGTTAGTGGAAACAGACTTCCAAATATGGCCAAACCGCATGTTGGGTCGTTAATTGCTTTTGTCATGATGACTATCCCAAAGATTATAGGCATCGTTATAGGTAATAATAAACTTTGCGCATCTTGAGGGTCTTCGTTTACTGCACTACCTACTGCTGCAAACAGGGAAGAATACAAAAGATATCCTCCTATGAAATAGAAAATAAAACAACCGACTATCAAAGGGAAGTTAACCTCACTCAATCCACCCAAGAAACTATTTATCGCACCACTATTCTTTGCTTCTGCTATTGCATGTGTAGCTGCCCCAACGGCATGACTACTTTCTGCTAAGCTAGGAAACAGTAAAACTAACCCAACCCTCAGGGTAATCGTTAGGGTAATCCATATAAGAAACTGTACTAACCCTACCGCACCAATCCCCGTAATCTTTCCCATCATCAACTGAAATGGTTTTACACTACTGATGATTACTTCTGCTATACGGTTTGTTTTCTCTTCCATCACACCACGCATTACCATTGTGCCATAAATAAACAGGATTATATAAATCATAAAACCAGAAGCATATCCAACACCGTAGCTTATCCCAACCTTAGCATCGTTTTCTTCTTTGCCTTCTATGGTGGCAAATTTTATATCGCTGCTATGCTGCAAGCTATCCAACTGTTTCTTGTTGATATTCAGCGATGACAAAAGTTTTCTCTCTTGCATGGCATTATCTATGCGCTTCTGAATCTCTTCTCTATTCATCAAACCCACTGTTTTTCCTGAAACAAAAGAAATAGTATCCCCTTTTGCCGCATCAAAGTCTTTGGGCACATACACATATCCCTCTAGTTCCTTCTTAGCTATCTTTTCTTTTAGCGAGGCAATGGTTTCATCCTTTACAAACTCGAACTTAATGTCATCTTTGCTTTCTATCTTACCGCCAAAAAGGTTTGCATTATCAGCAATAGCAACTTTATAGTTATCTGCGGTCTTCACTGCAAAATAAATAATGAGTCCATACAAGCCAAAAACAACCACTGGCAGCAATATGGTAGTTAACAAGAAAGTCTTTTTCTGTACCCTGCTCAAAAACTCTCGTTGAGCTATTATCCAAGTTTTGTTCATTATTTTGAGTATTAAGTAATAGGTTTTAAGTACTAGGTATTGAGTAAACTTATTACTTAATACTTACTACTTATTACCTAAAGAACGCTAAGATTGTTTTTCAAAAGCCCTTGTTACCGATTTAGTTCTTTCTACCAGATGAATAAAAATATCGTTGAGGGTAGGCAGTATCTCATTAAAGGATTCTATGGTAATATCCTGATTAATAAAATGTTGCAGCACATCATTGCTTTTATAACCCTCATTAATTTTCATGATAAACTCATTGGCTTTCTGATCTATTATCTCATAAGCCTTGTCTTCAATGCTAGTAGGTATTCCTGCTAGTTTTATACTGAATTTATTTTCTTTAAACTGTTGTTTTACCTCTGCCACCGTACCGTCTAGTATCTTCTTTCCTAGGTTAACTAACACAATATGGTCGCATATTTCCTCCACTTGTTCCATACGGTGCGTGCTGAAAATAATGGTACTGCCCCTTTGCGCAAGCCCATAAATTTCATCTTTTATCAGGTTGGCATTTACTGGGTCTAGTCCACTAAAAGGTTCATCAAGTATAATCAGTTTTGGCTCGTGCAATACGGTTATCAAAAACTGTAGCTTCTGGCTCATTCCTTTACTCAGGTCTTCTACTTTCTTGTTCCACCAGCTTTCCATCTCAAGTCTTCTAAACCAGAACCGTACCTTTTGCAATGCTTCAGTTTTGCTCAAACCCTTTAACTGCGCCAAATACACTGCCTGCTCGCCTATCTTCATTTTTTTGTACAGTCCGCGTTCTTCGGGCATGTAACCAATCTTTATGATGTCGTTCTTTGGATCAAATGCACGACCATCAAAGGTTATATCACCACTGTCAGGATAAAAAATACCCGTAATCATACGTAGAAGGGTTGTTTTCCCAGCTCCGTTGGGACCTAACAATCCGAAGATGCTTCCTTGTTCAATATCGAAACTAATATCATCTATCGCCTTTTGCGAAGCGTAGTATTTTTTAAGGTGGTGAAGTTGTAAGATGGATGCCATAGCTTATTTTAAAAATCGAATATAGGAAAGGATTCTGCTTGAAGAATAGTTTGATAAGAATTTAGTTGTTTTCGTTATTTAAACGGACTTAATCAAAGAGAGCCTCATTGGGAGAAAGTGAGGATGGTTAGGTATAAAGATGCTGTATCTGAAAAAGAAGCGTAAAAGGAATAACAATAACGTAGCACTGCAATCGACCTCTTTACCAACATTTTCTCAACAGTAGTAGTTTGCAAACACAATAGATAGGAATATTTGCGCTGCAGCAATGCAGTGGCTAAAGAGAAAATAAGATTTTTTTATGATGATACATATTGTTTTTTGTGAACCCGATATTGCCGTATTACAGCAAGCAATTGAGTTAGACAATTCATTGGAAGGAAACATTATCCAGATAAAGGATGACTTTGGCGTTGGCCCTACAAGGGATATTTATGAACCAGAAGGATTTAAGCTGCGCAAAAATTGGTGGCAGGAAGTGTTGGAATATTCTCCTTATACCGAGCAATTAGGATTGGTGGATGATAAACTAACAGTAAATCAATTAATCAAACAACTAACGGAAGATACCACTTTGGAAGTTTGGCTTTGGATGGGGCAAAACCAGCATGATGTGTGTGGATATTATTGGCTGATGGGGCAACTAAAAGACTTTCAGGGGCGTATTCAGGTGTTATATCTTAACAATCTCCCTTTTATCAACGAAAAAGGAGGCATCTTTTACCCTACTTACCTGCACCAGATATTACCCAAAGAGTTTTTGAAGGCAAAGAAATTAGCACGTCCAATTACCCTTAGTGAGTTTGAACTTGACCCTGATGAATGGAATAAACTATGCAATGAAAACGGTTATGTAAGGCTATTGGAGGGAGGAAAAAAGATAGCGAGCAAGCCCGCAGACTATCACGACAAAGAATTATTGGGTTTATTGGGCGAGGAAAGCATGAAGCTAACCAGACTATTATCTACGGTTTATACCAAAACGCAGATAAAGGCAAGCGATGTATTCATTATCTGGCGGTTAAGAACGCTTAGCAGCCAAGGCAAAATAACCGTAGATGGCGACTGGGAAAGAGGATGGAAAGAGATTACTTTTTCATTGGGTTGATGGTTGTTTTAACACAAGTGATAATAGGGGAAATAAAAGCCTCAAAGCCTAAATTGTGTGTTTCTATTAGCCAAATAGTTTGTTTGCAAACCACAATTATCAAAATACGTATAAACGAGAGTTCTTTTACTCGTCTATCCACGGCGTATGACATAAAAGAGACTTCTTTTATCCATCTATTCACGGCTTATGACATAAAAGAGAGTTCTTTTACTCATCTATTCACGGCTTATGACATAAAAGAGAGTTCTTTTATCTATCTATTCACGTCTCATGACATGAAAGAGAGTTCTTTTATGTCATACGTTGTCGTTGATGACATAAAAGATGTTTTTTTACCCATCTTAACGTGTCGTATGACATAAATTGAAATTATTTCTCCTCTACTCTGTACGTTTTTATTGTTCAACTTATTTTTAATCAGAAATTTCAGCATAGCGTTTATGAGTAATTAGCTTTCTAATATTTGATGAAAGAATCCCTGAGTTACATCTGGTTATGTAACAGTTCCATCAATAATGGCTAAAAAATAACTTTTAATAAAAGAA
>JANYEX010000331.1 GCA_025359725.1 Chitinophagaceae bacterium
AAAACACTAACGCCTAGTTTGGTAGCTGCTTTTAAATCAACCTGATTAACACCAATACAAAAACAACCTATTGCTTGTAGTTTCTTTGCCGACTCAAGCACTTTCTTGGTTATCATTGTTTTTGACCTGATGCCGAGAAGATGTACATCCTTTACTGCTTTAATTAATTCTTCCTCACTAAGTGCCCCATTAAGTTTAGATACGTTTACATAACCCTGATCCTTGAAGTACTGCACTGCCTTGTCGCTGATGTTCTCCAAAAACAAGATGTTGATTTTATCTTTTGGATAACTCGTTAATTGTTCTTTACTCATGCCGGCGAAAATAGTTTATTATTCCTTAATCAACCCTATCCTTCCTTTCGTTATGCGGTTATTATGTATAATTTATCAGTACAATCTTTAGTTATCTACGTAAACCATTAAAGAAGCCCTTGAAGAATTTACTTCAAGGGCTTCTTTTGGGGACTGGAATTGCTTTTTATTTTCCAATATCAAACTGATTTGCCAACATTTTAAATGAAAAAGCAGAAGCTAGATTTTTCACAAATGATTTGAAATAAAATTCTGTCAGAATCGTGATGGAGAAACAATTGAAATATTTTGTTCATCAGAATCGTGGCAAAATATAAATGAGATGTTTTCTCTATCAGAATCGTGGTGTAATACACATACGCTTTATGGAGAAGTCTTTTCCATACAGAAAAATAAATTTAGTTTCTGACTGAAAACCGAAATCATTTTACCTATTTAATAGAAGGTGTCCTAAGAAGCTAATAATGTTTCGCGTACTGTTGAACATATCCGATATTTGGTAAGAGAGCAGGAAAAATAAAGGATAGAATATATGTTCCTTATGCTTGCTGGCTAGCAATAACTTTCTAGAAACATTGACCTCAATGTAATTTGTATTTGCCAACATAGCACATGATATACCTACTGAGGCACCGCCCAAGATGTCGGTTGGGTAATGTAACCCCAAATAAACACGTGGAAATGCGATAAATATGGTAGTGTAGATTAACGCAGCAATGCCAACTTTACGTGATGAGTATAAAAGCCCTGCCGAAATAGCGAAAAACAAGGTAGCATGATCGCTAGGGAATGAACTGAGGGTATCGAATAAATCTTTATTGAGAGAATATGCCTCTACAAGATGATTGTTGGGATTTAGTATCGGTCTAGCCCTAAATGGTAGTTTATTGGCAAGAATACGAACTATAAACATGGCAACAAAGCTTCCAATTAGCGTAGATATTATATGTTCCCTGTTATCTTTTTGAGAATCTTTTTCCTTAAACCATATCCACCAGAGCCCCGTCATCAATACCCCCCCTTTAAGTATCTGGCAATTGGAAAGGAATACAATTGATTCATCAAAATAAATTGATTTGTGAGAGAACTTATTTATGATATGAATAATTTGGCTGTCAAATCCATTAACTGGCATAAAGGGCATAGAGTTGTAATTTGTTCGAAAATAATTGTATTAGATTACCTAACAAAATTATTTAATGACTGTCGGTAATTTTAGCTTTATCATCAAATGAAATTCACATTATTTAACAATCCAAACAAGAGGTTCGTCTTTCTGTACTTTTTAGAAGCAAGCAAAAAAATCATTAGTAGGAATATTTTTATAATTAGATAAAAAAGTAATTGATAGACAAAATTCTAGTTGGATGATTTAGTTAATTAGCGAGCATTAAGTAAACCCCTCGTTCAATTTATGTACTCTTTGAACAGATTAAATTTTTCTTACATTGTATTTATCATTTTAATTACCATAGATTTGTAGTCTATTAGTAGATTATGAAGGCATTGCAGATGGTAGATACTAAGAGTCAGTATCTGAAGATTAAGGAAGAAGTTGATAGTGCGATACAGGATGTTTTAGATAGTGCCGCTTATATTGGGGGTAAGGCTGTGCAAGAGTTCTCTACCTCTCTGAATGAATACATTGGTAGTAAATATACCATCACCTGCGCCAATGGAACCGATGCCTTGCAAATATCCATGATGGCATTGGGTTTAGAACCTGGCGACGAGGTAATTACCCCTTCTTTTACTTATATAGCCACTACAGAAGTAGTTGCTTTGTTAAGATTGAAGCCTGTTTTTGTAGAGGTAGATGCTAAGACCTTCTGCATTGACCCAGATGCAATAAGAAAAGCTATCACACCAAAAACTAAAGCAATAGTTCCCGTTCATTTGTATGGTCATGCTGCCCCAATGGAAGAGATAATGGCTATTGCTAAGAAATATAACCTATTTGTAATAGAAGATAATGCCCAAGCCATTGGTTGCGATTACACTTTTAGCGATGGCACGGTCAAAAAGACAGGAAGCATTGGGCATGTAGGTTGTACCTCTTTTTATCCCAGTAAAAACTTAGGAGCGTATGGAGATGGTGGTGCTATATTTACCAACGATGAAGCTCTGGCCGAGAGATTAAGAATGACTGCTAATCACGGACAAAAAGTTCGTTACCTACATGACTTGGTAGGGTGTAACTCTAGACTAGACGCTATACAGGCTACCATACTAAATGTAAAACTTAAAAGACTAGATAGCTACAACGCCGCACGCAAAGAGGCAGCGGCATTTTACAATAAAGCATTTGAAGGCATCGATTGGATTACGACCCCGTACCTTGCCCCCTACTCTACCCACGTTTACCACCAATACACCTTACTTTTAAACGGTGTAAACAGGGATGAATTGAGCGCTTACCTTACAGGAAAAGGAATACCAAACATGATTTATTATCCTGTACCGGGTCATAAACAAAAAATGTTTGCAGAATTTGGGCTAGAAGATGTAAACTTACCAACAACAGATTGGCTTACAGAAAGAGTTATATCATTGCCAATACATACTGAACTTGAAATTGAACAATTAAATTTCATTACCACTGAATTTTTAAACTTTAAAAATAAATAGTCATGAAGATTGCTGTTGTAGGAACTGGTTATGTAGGCTTAGTATCAGGAACATGTTTTGCGGAAACAGGTAATAAAGTAACTTGTATTGATATTGACCAAAGAAAAGTTGACAAACTTTCTAAGGGGGAAATAACCATTTATGAACCAGGATTAGAAAAGATATTCTTGAGAAATCTCAATGAAGGTCGTTTGAAATTTACTACTAGTTTAGAAGAAGGAATTCAAGATGCAGCTATTATATTCTTAGCTCTTCCTACACCTCCTGGTGCCGATGGTAGCGCCGATTTGAAATATGTATTAGGTGTTGCAGATCATTTGGGTAAGATATTAACTGATTATAAAGTTATCGTTGATAAGAGTACTGTTCCTGTTGGTACTGCAGCTAAAGTACATGCCGCCATAGCTGCAAACTACTCAGGCGAATTTGATGTGGTGAGTAACCCTGAGTTCTTACGTGAAGGTGTGGCAGTAGATGACTTCATGAAACCAGATAGAGTAGTAATAGGTACGAGTTCTGAAAGAGCAAGAAAAGTAATGGGTGAGTTGTATGCACCTTACGTACGCCAAGGTAACCCAGTTATATACATGGATGAAAAGAGCGCAGAGTTGACCAAATATGCTGCAAACTCGTTCTTGGCTACTAAGATTTCTTTTATGAATGAAGTAGCACAATTGTGCGAACGCCTTGGTGCTGATGTGGATATGGTTCGTAGGGGTATTGGTAGTGATGACCGTATAGGCAGGCGTTTTCTTTTCCCGGGAATTGGTTACGGGGGAAGTTGTTTCCCTAAAGATGTTCAGGCTTTAATAAAATCATCTGAAGAAGTTGGTTATGACTTTCAAATATTAAAAGCAGTAGAATACGTAAATGAAAAGCAAAAGCTTCATTTGATGCCTAAGATCAAGGCGTACTTTAATAATGATTTGAAAGGAAAGCATTTTGCCCTTTGGGGATTAGCATTCAAACCTAACACTGATGATATCCGCGAGGCCCCAGCGTTGTATTTGATAAATGCCTTGTTAGAAGCAGGTGCTACGGTTGCAGCATTTGACCCAGAAGCAATTGAAAATGTAAGGAGTGTAATTGGCGATAAGATTACTTACGGCAAGAGTCAATATAGTGTTCTAAATCACGCTGACGCTTTGATTATTGCAACAGAATGGTCTGAGTTTAGAACACCAGACTTCGAACTCATGGAACAACTCTTGAAAGCAAAAGTTTTGTTTGATGGTCGTAACTTATTCGATTCAACTCAAATAAGAGAAGCTGGTTACCACTATGTTAGTATCGGACGTCCTTAATAATTTCATTATAACTAACACAACCTTTAAACAAACTATTAAATGAAACGTGTATTAATAACAGGAGCAGCAGGTTTTCTTGGTTCTCACTTGTGCGACAGATTGATAAAAGAAGGGTACCATGTTATAGGCATGGACAATTTGATTACGGGTGATTTGATGAACATCGAACATTTGTTTCCTCTTCCTCAGTTTGAATTCTATAATCATGATGTTTCCAAGTTCATTCATATTCCTGGGCATATTGATTACATCCTTCATTTTGCATCCCCAGCTAGCCCAATAGATTATTTAAAGATTCCTATCCAAACATTAAAAGTAGGTTCTTTGGGTACGCACAATTGTCTAGGATTGGCAAAAGCAAAAGGCGCTAGAATGTTAATTGCTTCTACAAGTGAAGTTTATGGTGACCCGTTAGTACACCCACAAACAGAAGAGTATTGGGGCAACGTTAATCCTATAGGTCCGCGTGGTGTTTACGATGAAGCCAAGCGTTTTCAAGAAGCCATTACAATGGCATATCATACCTTCCACGGCGTAGAAACAAGGATTGTTAGAATATTTAATACTTATGGTCCCAAAATGCGTTTGAATGATGGTAGAGCTTTACCTGCATTCATTGGTCAGGCTTTACGTGGCGAAGACTTAACTGTATTTGGCGATGGTAGTCAAACGCGTAGTTTTTGCTACGTAGATGATTTGATTGAAGGCATCTATCGTTTATTATTAAGTGATTATTCTTACCCTGTTAATATTGGGAATCCTAATGAAATTTCATTAAAAGACTTTGCGGAAGAAGTATTAAAACTAACTGGCTCTTCAGTAAAGATTGTTTATAAAGAGTTACCTAAAGATGATCCCAAGCAACGTAAACCAGACATTACAAAGGCAAAAGAGCTTTTAGGATGGGAACCGAAAGTAGACAGAGCAGAAGGATTAAAGAAAACTTATGAATATTTTAAATCTCTTCCTCCAACAGAATGGAACAAGATGCCGAAAGAGTTTGAAAGTAATAAATAATATGGTCGTTAGTCATAAGTAGTAAGTCATAAGTAAAATAGTTAATAGCACATTATATAACTCTATAAAATAATTTAATTGCTGATGGCTTACGACTCACCCTTTGAGATTTACAACTCATTGATAAAGAAAGAAAAGAAAATTGCGATAATCGGCTTGGGCTATGTGGGACTCCCTGTAGCCCTTTTTTTTGCTCGTCATCTATCTGTAATTGGCTTTGACATCAACGAAAAGAGGGTTGCACAAATGCAACAAAGCATTGACCCTAGCAACGAGTTGACGACCGATGATTTTAAAGATTGTGACATAACATTTACCTCTTCCTTGGAAATATTAAAACAGGCTTCATTCTATATTGTTGCTGTTCCTACTGCCATAGATTCCCATAATATCCCCAATTTGAGTGCTCTTAAGAGAGCTTCTGAAACAATTGGAAAAGTAATTAGCAAAGGTGATTATGTTGTCTTTGAATCTACTGTTTATCCTGGTTGTACAGAGGAGGATTGTCTTCCTATCATTGAGAAGATTAGTGGGTTAAAGCTTAGCATTGATTTCAAACTAGGTTATTCCCCCGAAAGAATTAACCCAGGTGATAAGGTTCACACGACAGAGAATATCACAAAGGTAGTATCGGGCTGTGATGAGGAGTCGCTTGAAGTCATTGCAAATGTTTATTCAATCATTGTAAAGGCTGGCATCCATAAAGCATCTAGCATCAAGGTGGCAGAAGCCGCAAAGATTATTGAGAATAGTCAGCGCGATTTGAACATTGCCCTCATGAATGAACTTTCAGTTATCTTTGACAAGATGGGCATTAACACTTACGAGGTTTTGGAGGCAGCAGCTACTAAATGGAACTTTCTAAAGTTTACCCCAGGGCTTGTTGGTGGGCATTGTATTGGCGTAGATCCTTATTACCTTACTTATAAGGCGGCAAAACTTGGATATTCATCCAAGATTATTGCTGCTGGCAGGTATATCAACGACAGCATGGGTGGGTATGTGGCGAAGAAGGTCATTCAGCATATTATCAAACATAGTTCAGATGTAAAGGCAGCTAAAGTGTTGGTAATGGGCGCCACTTTCAAGGAG
>JANYEX010000021.1 GCA_025359725.1 Chitinophagaceae bacterium
AGGCACCGCCATTACCGTGCCTGCCAACACAAAAACGGTGGTAAACGTGGCAGATTTTGGCGTAACGGACTATGCCAACTACAGGTATTTAACCCTAGTAAACCAAAATACACTACCGGGAACTTTCTCGGTAACGATATAGAATTAGTCGTAAGTCGTAAGTTGATAGTCGTTAGTCTGGGGCTGACTCTCGACTTATGACTAACAACTTTTTCTTATACCACTCTCCGTCACGCCTATACAAGCAGATTTGATTGGGGGAATTAATAATAAATCAAATAACTTCGGTTGAAATAAAATTATAATTATGCTATACGGACAAGTTTGCATCGAGCCAGAAATAACGGGCGGCACACCTGTGTTTTCAGAAACAAGAGTCCCAGTGCAAAACCTTTTCGATTATATAGAAGGCGGCGAACCCCTAAGCGAATTTTTAGATGACTTTCCTTCCGTATCCAAAAGCGCTGCACTTGCTGTATTGGAATTTCTTGAACCATATTGAGTCATCTCAACGAATGAAAAG
The DNA here is from genome assembly GCA_025359725.1 of Chitinophagaceae bacterium. GTDB lineage: Bacteria > Bacteroidota > Bacteroidia > Chitinophagales > Chitinophagaceae > Parasediminibacterium. Next base: position 524 of record JANYEX010000021.1, read on the forward strand.
TATTATGTTTGTAGAAATAGATAATTACTGATATGCGCAGGTTTTTCATTTCAATCCTACTACTCTCTGTGTTTGCTTATAAGGCTGAGGCGCAGAAAAATTTCTTTATTTATATTGAATCTGAGGCTAGAGAGCCTTTTTATGTGCTGATTGATGGCAAAATAAACTACAGCTCATCGCTCAATGGGTTTTTGACCATCCCCCAAATGACCAATGGCGTGTATGATGCCGAGATTGGTTTTGTGAAAAACAAATACCCCGAACAGCATTTTATCCTTTCGGTGCGCGGTGAGGATTTGGGTTTTATCATCCGGAAAAATAAGGATGCCACTTTTGGCTTACTCAATCTTTTGACGTTTGCTACAATTGCTCCTGTGGGAGGAAAGGCACAAACGAGTGCCGCAGAACAGTCAGCACCAGATAATACTTCCCCTTTTGCCAACAAATTAAAGCAAACACCCAATTGTATAATTGCCACCGAGGCAGATTATATAAGCCTAAGACAACAGATGGCGGCAGCAGAAACTGACGCTAAAAAGATTGCGACCGCCCACGAAATTTTTGCCGTAAAATGTTTTTCTACCGAACAAGTAAAGAACCTTAGTCGGCTGATTGCCTCAGATAAGAATAAACTTATCTTCTTTTATGCAGCAAAAGATTGTGTGTACGATAGCAACAATTTCGGCACTCTTGAAGGGCAACTAACAGACCCCGCCATTATAAAACAGTTCCGAAATATACAGTAGCCCATGCTCCGTTATTTTATTGAAGTGGCCTACAGGGGTACTAATTACAGTGGTTTTCAGACCCAAGACAATGCCGTAACCGTACAATCGAAGGTGGAAGCTGCCTTGCAAACAATTTATAAAACTACGTTTCAACTTACCTGTTCTTCCCGCACCGATGCTGGAGTACACGCTTTGCAAAATTTTTTTCATCTGGACACGGATATTGATATCAATCCAAAGCAGGTTTATAACCTCAATTCTTTGTTGCCGTCGGATATTGTTATCAAGCAAATATTTGTTGTAGAACCAGATAAGCATGCAAGGTTTAGTGCTACCCACCGACAATATAAATATTATATAACGAGAAACAGGAATCCTTTTTTAACGGATACTGCTTGGTTTTATCCGTACAATCTGGATATAGATGCCTTGCAGCAAGCAGCTGGAATATTACTCACCTATTCTGATTTTACTACTTTCTCAAAACGCAATACGCAGGTAAAAACTTTTATCTGTAATATTATTACCTCCAAATGGTATTACGAAAACGACTGTTTGGTGTATGAGGTTAAGGCAAATCGTTTTCTGCGGGGCATGGTGCGCGGACTGGTAGGCACAATGCTAAAAGTAGGCAGGGGATTGATTAGTCTGGATGATTTTAAGCAAATAATAGAATACAAGGATTGTACAAAGGCAAACTTCAATACACCCGCTCAAGGGTTGTTCTTGGTTAAAGTAACTTATCCTGAATAGAGGCAAAGAGGAGATAGGCAAGTAGGCGATAGTAAGTATATCTTCTGATTTAACTATACTCGCTTTTATTTCTTCTCTCTTTCCCCCTTGCTTATCTCCTCTTTGCCTCATTCTTCCTATCTTCAATCAATGAATTACTTAGCCCACGCATACCTTTCTTTCCATCAGCCAGAGATAGTGGTGGGCAACATCATCAGCGATTATATCAAAGGGAAAAAGCAATACGACTATCCATTGCCCATCCAAAAAGGAATAATATTACATAGGGCTATTGATACTTTTACGGATAGTCATGAGGCAGTGCGACAAGCCAAACAATACCTAAAACCCGCCGTTGGTTTATACTCAGGAGCTTTTATAGATATTGCCTTCGATCATTATCTAGCATTAGATACCGAAAGCTTTTCTTCAACTGAAAGCCTAACTGAGTTTGCAGAAAGTACCTATCAGATACTTGAAATCAATCAAGAATATTTTCCAGAGAAATTTCAAAAAATCTTTCCCTACATGAAAGAAAATAACTGGTTATGTAACTATCAGTTTAAGTGGGGCATAGAGAAAAGTTTTGCCAATATTGCCCGCAGGGCAATTTATCTTTCCTCAGCAGTGGATTGTTTCAAACTTTGGGAAGATAACTATGGGGCTATCCATCAATTATACCAAACCTTTTTCCCGGAATTAAAAGCGTTTTCTTTTGCCTATTTGCAAAAACTAAATCAAGAATAATTTGTAATAAGAAAAAATTATAACAATGAAACAATTTATCTTTTCCCTCTCTTTAATATGTTTTGTCATTGCTTGTTCTGCTCAAAGAAACAAAGCTGATTTAGCTCCAAGTCCGATGGCTATGAGCTATCTGCCTGACAATTACCCGCTTTTAAAAATTGATGGTAAAACAAAAGAAGACCCAACGGCAAGGGTTATTTATTGCAGACCACAGAAGAAAGGAAGGGAAATTTTTGGGGGATTGGTTAAGTACAATGAAAACTGGAGACTAGGTGCTAACGAAGCTACATAGATTGAGTTTTTTAAACCAGTGACCATTGCAGGAACGGCGGTTCCTCAAGGTCGGTACACACTTTATTGTATTCCAACAGCTACTAAATGGACAATTATTTTGAGTAAAGACAATTACACTTGGGGCAATTATGCCTACGATGCCAAAAAAGATGTTTTGCGTACGGATATTCCTGTCGCCAAAAATAATAAAGTAATTGAGGCTCTTACCATTTATTTCGAGGATGCTAAGCCAGGTGCTAGCCTAATAATGCTTTGGGACGATGTAAAAGTGAGTCTTCCAATTGGCTTATAAATGAAGATTCGCAAGGAATAAATGGTCATTTATTCCTTGCGAATCTTCATTTATTTTTGAGAAAAAAAGAGAATATAATTTTCAAAAAGCAACCAGCCCTTCTAAAGATACCGCTCTTGCAATACATTTTGATGGTGAACTATATGCCCAAAGATGATAAAACAAAGGGCATTTACGGTAACTACAAAATTACTCGCTACCCCTTTTTTGTTCAATTGTTCTTCTGTAAAAGAACTGAGCAAGGCATCAGTAGATTTTCTTACTAAGATAAATTCTTCTTGCAAACTCTTAAGGGTTCTATGGGTTGCGGGGGCATAGAGGGCATAACTATCCTCGTCGAAACCAGGTAAAGGCAAATGTTCGTTTCGGCTAAAGCACAACGCACGATAAGTAAGAATTCGTTCTGTATCAATAATGTGTTGTAGCAATTGTTTCACCGTCCACTTCCCTTCGACGTAGCTATAATCAGCTTTTTTTTCAGGAATTGAAAGGATAAAATCAACCAAAGGCTTGCTGTAGTTAGCAATTAACTCATCAATTGTGTTCCCTTTTGCCGCATCAATGTATCGCTGCTGATATAAAGGATGGAAATTTCCTTCCGTTGGTCTAGACATTTTTGATAGATTAAAACATTATTATTTTGTTTTTCTTAGTCCCTACCTTTTTACTTACTTCTTCTGCAAGCATCACTGCCTTATAAGCATTTACAACCCCTCCAGAGTTACACAAACTGCTCATAGGAACCTTAATGTCTGTGCCTGGGTAGGTAATATTAGTATTCAGCCTAGTAACAGATTGTTCAATTATCTCCTTTGTTTGCATCGCCGTTAGGTTAGGATAATATGAACGTATTAGCGCTGCAATACCTACCACCACTGGAGTAGCCATGCTTGTTCCATCCTCAAAACCATAGTTATTACCACCAGGTAGGGTGCTGTAAATGTTAGTACCAGGAGCAAAAACATCCACCCCAACCTTTCCATAATTACTAAAAGAAGCAGCATAATTATTTATTATGATGGTATCGCTACTAGCCCCAACCGTTATTACATTGTTAGCATGACCGCCAGTAAGAAAGGTTGCACTAGGATAGTTTTCTGTGCTATCAATATCCTTGGCGTCATTTCCTGCTGCGTATACCAACAATACATCCTTCGTTGCGGCGTACTGAAAAGCACTATCAACCCATTGTTTTTGGGGAGAGAAGCTTTTACCAAAACTCATATTTATCACCTTCGCACCGTTATCTACTGCATATCTTATGGCGAGGGCAATGTCCTTATCGTACTCATCACCATCTGGCACAGCCCTAATCATCATTATTTTCACGTTGTCGGCTACACCCTTTATGCCAATGCCATTGTTTCTGTCTGCCGCAATAATTCCGCTAACGTGCGTACCGTGCATACTTCCTTTGCCCATAATATCGCTGTTGCCATAGTATCTGTCATTGAAATCGGCATAATTGTCCTTTATAATTGTTTTATGAACATCCAAGGGGGGAGTGTCTTTTTCTTGTAATTGTCCGTTAAGTCTTCCTAACTCTTCATCAAGGTCATGAATTATAGTACTTTTCTTTGTGTCAGAAGCAAAAGGAAGTGCCTTCATCATTTTAATAAAACCCAACCTTGCCCTTTTAGACTTTTCAGATCTTAAATCAAATTTTTCAAGTTCAGCTTGGCTATAATCTTTTGTACCAGTTTCTTGCATTATTAAGGAATCCCACTCAGCAATCTTTTTAGAAATGCCTTCTAAAGCTGCTGCTTCGGTACTTGTTTCTGAAGTAGGCTCTATTTCTGCCGCCGCCCTTTGCCAAGACTTATATAAGTATAGTTCTGACTTGGTTAATGTATTTGTATCAATATTTTTGTTGAGATAGTCTTTTTTATACCAATGATAAACACGAGCCTTTTCTGATGAGGCTTTTTCTACTTCCGTACCATCTTTGCCGCCCAGAAAATTCCATCCGTGTATATCGTCAACATAGCCATTGCCATCATCATCTTTTCCATTACCTGGTATTTCTTTTGTGTTCGTCCACAATACAGATTTCAGGTCTTCATGTACGGTGTCTATCCCAGAGTCAACTACTCCAACAATTACAGTTTTACTTTTCTTTCCTTTAAGAAATTGATACGCTTTGTCGAGGCTTATTCCTTGATAGCCATCTTTTGCATCTCTTAAATGCCATCCTTTTAAGCTGTCTGGTAAGCTAGAAGGCTGAGAAAAAGTACTTGAAAAGGCAATGGCTAGGTTAGCTACTATTAGTAATCGAAATAAAATGTGCTTCATATTTACAAAAATGCAGAAAAGATGAGCCTAAACCGACAAAGAAATCTTTTTTACAAAAACTTTTTGATGAGCGGTCAACTATTTTTGCTTTGACTGACAATCCAACAGAGATATTCAAAAGGCAGATGTTCGGTAAAAAGACTTTAAACATCGGTATAGCGGTGGATAATTTTTATTAAAAAGTTTCTAACGCAAAACTTTTGTTATAAACCCCTCTTCCTTTTCCTTTTAACATTTTTATTGGTTTTTTTTGGCGAAAAATAGGTTGTATGAATAAGAATTTACTGTCATTTATTGTTTGCGTTTTTGTTTTGTCTTTGTCTGCTAATGCCCAAAAGACGGTGATTGGTTTAAAGGGGGGACTGGATTTTACTAAAATCAATGGGGAATCATTTAGTAATAGTTATACTGGTTCCTTTAATGTGGGTGCTTATCTCGAATCAAAGATCAACGACAAGTGGGGTTGGCAAACAGAGTTAGTGTACAATCAGGGAAATGAGAAAATAAATAGTGCTGGACTTAATACTGTTTATTCTGGAGGTGCCTCTAATCTTTCTGTAAGTACTTCTGCTACAATCGGTTCTATTAGTTTGCCTGTGTTGGCTACTTACAAACTAAATAATTACTTTTCTCTTCATGCTGGTCCACAAGTGAGTGTAGATGCTTACACCAACGAAAATATATTTCAGAATGGCAAGGTTGCTTTTAAGGAAACTGATTTCGCAGTATGTGTAGGTGGTAAACTAGATTTAAATGGTGTTAAGTTCTGTTTGCGTTACAATCATGGTCTTACAAACATTAATAACTATGATGGGCGAGACAAATGGTTGAACAGACAAATTAACTTTGGTATGGAGATACCTTTCTTCAAACTAAAAAAATAGGATAAAAACTTTTTGTACAAATACCACCAACTAGCAAGTTTAGTTGGTGGTATTTCTTTTTTAACCAAGCCAGATAATGTGTTTTATATTCTCGGATAAGTGGGTAGGAAATTATTTTTTCTAAAATAAAGCCCCTAATAGAATAAATCCTACATAAAATACGTTATAGAGCAATAATGTGGTTTGTATATAACCGTTATTGGCAATTTCTTTACAATACCATAGTGCTTTAGGGTTTTGTATGGCTCGTTTGCAGACTTGGTTTATGTTCTATCGCTAAAATCTCAACTTATGGTTTTAAATAAGTCAAAAAAGCTTTTCTGTATTTTCATATTTATTTTCATAATCGTTGCCTCAAAGGGGCAAACGAATTACGTTGGCTTCTACGGAACGGTAAATGATTATACAGGTGCATTGAATGGTAATAAATTCAGCATCGGCAGATTTAAATATTATAAACCAGGACCTTCTGTCTCGTTTGAACAGTACCTAAGTCCATTCTTCAATGTAATAGAAAACTTCTCTTACGATTGGGTTCAATACGAAACACCTACTAAAGGTGCTGGCGTAGATGCGCAGTTTCTTTCGGGCGATTTAATCTTTAAATACAAACTCAACAACGATTACGTCTTTAGGTCTGATGCTGCCATAGCTCCATTCATAGAATTTGGGGCTGGCGGTACCTATATCAAATCAAGAAAATACACGTTCGATCATTTTCGTTCCGGAATAACTGATGAAACAAAACTAAACGCCCTAGCAGGTGTAGGTTTAACTTTTAGAATAAATGAGTCGGTAGGCTTCGAGGTTGCCAGTAAGGTTTACATGCCAATGCGCAACGGTTGGGATGGTGCGCCACAACCTAACAACGATATATGGTCTAATGCTATTTACACCCAAGAAAGTGCTGGTTTTATAGTGGCTATCAGAAAGTCGGTTGATAGCGACCATGATGGCGTTCCAGATAGTAGAGATCAATGCCCTGGTACTCCGGGTGGAGTTAAGGTAGATTCTCATGGTTGTCCCTTAGATTATGACCATGATGGCATTCCAGATTATATGGATAAATGCCCTACCGTTCCTGGTTTGGCAATGTATATGGGATGCCCAACGGGTACAAATTCTTATACGGACAACAATTATCACAGCACTTACGACCCAGATTCTGATGGTGATGGTGTTCCAGATTCTCGTGATAAATGTGCTAATACACCTATCAATACTCCCGTAGATGTGAACGGTTGCCCAATCGTAAATCAACCACAACAGCAAGATAACAGCAATGCAGATACAGATGGCGATGGTGTTCCGGATAGGATAGATAAATGCCCCAATACACCTGGGCCTGCTTCTAATCAGGGATGCCCAGTAGTTACGGCAGAAGTAAGAAGAAGATTAAACTTTGCTACACGTGGCATCTATTTTGAAACCAGCAAAGCCATTATCAAGCAGCAGTCTTACCCAATGTTGGATGAGATAGTAGATATATTAAACCAATACCCCGACTATTCCATTAGGCTTAGCGGACATACCGACAATGTGGGTAACGATGCTTACAACCTACAATTATCGCAGAATAGGGTAGATGCCGTAAAAGCATATTTGGAGGATAAAGGTATTCCAGATGGTAGATTGCAAGCAACTGGTTATGGCAAATCTAGACCGATAGCTACCAACAATACCGTAATGGGCAGGGCACTTAATAGAAGGGTAGAGATAGAACTTTACCTAAAATAATCTTCTTTTAAAACAATAATAAACCCTGGTTTTATCCTGAGTAGTATCATCTATTCAAAATAAAATCAGGGTTTAACTTTTTTGGTAACCAGCACGGTATTACTTTGCCGCCTTAATATACATCAATCATTTATGAAGAAGATTTTATGCTCATTAGCATTGTTACTAACCCTCTCTTTTAGTGTTTCTGCACAATCAGCAGATGGCTTGTTGTCATCCATAACGGGTTTGAAAAAAGGATTAACAAAAGGTGATGTTAGTAGCGGACTAAAAGAGGCATTACAGGTAGGGGCTACAAATGCTGCAAAGAAGTTAGGGTCTTTGGATGGCTTTTTTGGCAATGCTGCCATCAAGATATTAATGCCGCCAGAGGCGCAAAAAATAGAAAAAAAACTTCGTCAGTTCGGTATGGGACAGCAAGTGGATGAGGCAATATTGAGCATGAACCGAGCTGCAGAAAATGCTTCGCAAAGTGCTGCCCCTATTTTTATAACTGCTATAAAAGGGATGAGCATTACCGATGCAGTAACCATCCTAAAAGGTAATGATACCGCCGCAACCTATTATCTGAAAGGAAAAACAACCCCACAGCTAACAACAGCTTTCAGACCAGTTATTGAGCAGTCGCTAGATAAGGTGGATGCTACCAGCAAGTGGACTACCATCGTAAACTTTTACAATGATCTTCCTTTTGTAAAAAAACTAAACCCCGATTTGGCAGCTTACGTTACCGAAAGAGCCTTAAGCGGCATGTTTGTAACGGTTGCAGACGAGGAAAAGAAAATAAGAAAAGACCCTGTTGCACAAACAACCAATCTATTAAAGAAGGTTTTTGGCAATTAGTGGAATAAGAAATATGAAAAAGCCCTTGAAACCTTCGCTTCAAGGGCTTTTTCTTTTCGTTAAGAATTTAAAAAAGGATTTACAAAAAGTACAACTTCATGAAGTGTGATTATTGATATTAGCAATAACAAAAATTGGGGTTGATTGTAGTTTATTGTTTTTACAGACAAGATAGATGTTGGTAAAGAATACCAACTTCGGCGATGGGAAGACTAACAAGGGTTAAACCTCTCCCCCCTCTCAAACACCCTTTATCATTTTAACATATTGCGTCCCGCAATGCGGGACAGATAAAAAAAGGTGTTTTACTGCATCTTTTATTGCGGGATGCATATAATCGTCTTACTTTATCAATCCCGCATTGCGGGATTGATAAAGTAAGATTATTTAACCCTAGTTTTTTCTTCCCCCGAGGTATGCGCCAAATTCGCTACAACAAAAGGATTGGCGAGGGGAACAATATATTGTCCTTAGCGTGGGACTTAGCTCTTTCGTTTGTCCATTTTACTACGAATAATTATCCCTAACGGTATTATTAATCGAGGCAAATGATTAAGACGTGTAAATTGGCGAGTTACGATTTAAAAATTAGGGGACATTAGGCAGACATATCGGTAGCCTTTCTTCCAAATATTAGCGCAGCGCAGCTGAAAGCATTGATAAAAAAGATATTTATCCAAAAATAAAAAGTGCAGCAACTACCTAATGATAGTTGCTGCACTTTTTTAATTTTATCAATAGTTATTTTAATATCCTCTTACGTTCTTCCCCTCCATATAATTTAAGAATGCTTTATTACAAACACGGTTACCACCTGGGGTAGGATAGTTGCCGGTAAAGTACCAGTCGCCGGTGTTGGTAGTGCAGCTATCGTGTAGGTCTTCTATCGTTTGATAAACAACCTCAACAGGAAAATTAATGTTTTCTGGGGTAATAAGTTGCGCTATCTTATCCGATATTTCCTCGGGGGTAAATGGCTTGTATATATACCGAACTACGTTTTCGGTATGTAACTGATTGGTGCGTTGCAGTTCCAATATTTTATCCTGCACTTCTGTTAATACAGACTCCATTCCTCTATCTGCTAATAGGGCAATGGCGGCACGAAAAGCAATAAAATCGCCCATCTTGCTCATATCAATACCATAGCAATCAGGGTAACGAATTTGTGGTGCAGAGGAAACTACAAGGATTTTTTTAGGCTTCAAACGGGCAAGCATCCTCACAATACTTTCCTTAAGCGTTGTGCCCCTAACAATACTGTCATCAATTACTATCAGCGTATCCTCGTTTGCCCTCACCGTTCCGTAAGTAATGTCGTACACGTGCTGCACCATCTCGTTGCGGCTACTATCTTCGGTAATAAACGTCCTGATTTTTACATCCTTTATAGCAATCTTCTCCTGACGTATCTTCCGGTTAATCATCTGTTGCAACTTCTCTTCATCAAAGTCATTGCCCCAGCTAAGTATTCTTTTTACTTTTATTTGATTAAGATAATCTTCCATACCCTTCACCAAACCATAGAAGGCGACCTCGGCGGTATTGGGAATGTAGGAGAAAATACTATTTTTCAAATCATAGTTTATCCTTTCCAATATCCTTTTGCTAAGATGATAGCCCAAGGCAATCCTTTCGCGATAAATTTTTTCGTCGCTACCACGGCTGAAATATATCCTCTCGAAGCTACACGCCCTGCGCTCCTTGGCAGGAACTATCTGCTGAATGCTGTAATTACCTTGGTTATCTACTATTAGTGCATTGCCCGGCATCAGTTCTTCTACTTCATTTTCGCCCACATTAAAGGTGGTACGAATAGAAGCCCGTTCGCTTGCGACAACAATCACTTCATCATCAATATAGTAATAGGCAGGACGGATACCATGTGCATCCCTGAAAACAAAACTGTGTCCATTGCCCAACAAACCACCAACCGTATAACCACCATCAAACAAAGGCAAGGCTTTTTGCAATACCTCAACCAAGTTGGCGTTGTTAGGGTTTTGTTCATCGGCTTTTACCAAAAAATGATGTATTATTTCCATCATGGCAGCAAGGTCACTTTGCTTTTGAAAATCGCCCGGGGTAATGTTTAATAAGTCATATAACTCATCAGTATTCACCAGATTAAAGTTGCCAGCCAAGGCAATATTTCGTCCGGGTTGTGTATCTCTTTTGATAAACGGATGACAAAAGTCAACGCTGTTTCTACCCTGTGTACCATAGCGAAGATGCCCCATCAATAATTCACCCATGTAAGGAACGTGTCCTTTCATCAAGCCAGGATGCTTCATAATATCTTTCTGGTACTTTACCAGTTCCTGAACCTCCGCATTTACTTTACTGAATATATCTGCTATTGGTTGCTTTTCGCTACTACGAAGCCTTGCAAGAAAAGGATAGCCTGGCTCTACATTAAGTTTTACTGCCGCAATACCCGCACCATCCTGACCACGGTTATGCTGCTTTTCCATAAGTAAGTATAGCTTATTTAGGCCATACATTACAGAACCATGTTGTTGCAAATAGTAAGAAAAGGGTTTACGAAGCCTTATGTAAGCAAGACCACACTCGTGTTTTATTTCATCACTCATTGGTAGGAAAGTATTGTTTTCGGTACATTTAAAAACCGTGTACCGACTATGTGAGCCGCAAATATCGCATTAATTATTGGGAGCTAAACCATCTTAACAAAAAACCATCAATCTCGAAAGTTTTAAATGCCCCCAACCACTGCTTCCTTATATATCTTCTGAACCAATCCTTGCAATATTTTTCCTGGGCCCACTTCTGTAAAGTTGGTTGCTCCATCTGCCACCATCGCTTCCACGCTTTGTGTCCAGCGAACAGCACCTGTTAGTTGTGCTTCCAAGTTATGTTTTATTTCCGTTGGATCAATTACTGCTTTTGCAACCACGTTCTGATATACAGGGCAACTTGGTGTGTTGAAAGTGGTAGCTGCTATTGCTGCTGCTAATTCTTCTTTAGCACTCGCCATCAATGGACTATGAAATGCGCCACCCACTGGCAATACCAAGGCACGCTTAGCTCCTGCATCCTTCATTCTTTCGCAAGCAATGTTTATTCCAGATACTGTGCCGCTTATTACCAATTGTCCAGGGCAATTATAGTTAGCTGGCACTACTGTTTCTCCTGTTTCTGTTTCTATTTCTTCGCATATCCTTTCTACTATCCCGTCTGCCAATGCCAACACAGCTGCCATGGTTCCGGGTTTTGTTTCGCAGGCTTTCTGCATGGCGTTTGCACGGATACTTACTAGTTTCAAAGCGTCCTCAAAGCTTAGGGTGTTGTTAGCCACCAATGCGGAGAACTCTCCAAGGGAATGTCCCGCTACCATATCTGGCTTGGCATCGGGTAATGTTTTATAGGCAATTACTGAGTGGATAAAGATAGCTGGCTGGGTAACATTTGTTTGTTTCAACTGCTCGTCTGTACCTGCAAACATTATATCACTAATTCTAAAACCAAGTATCTCGTTGGCCTTTTCAAACAGTTCCTTTGCTGTTTCGTTGCTGTCGTACAGGTTCTTACCCATCCCACTAAACTGCGATCCCTGACCCGGAAATATAAAAGCGTGTTTGCCCATGTTATTTTGTTTTAAGGTGGCAAATCTAAGGGCGACAGCATGAAATATGAGTTATGAATAGGATATTTCATAACTCATATTTAAATCTAGTTTCTATCCCTGCGCTCGTGTCCGTCGTTATCATATCTATCTCTATAGTTTCTCCACTCATCATGATGCGGATGTTCCTTGATAATATAATATCTTGGGTCAGTGCTTTCCCTAATTACTGGCTGAGGATCATGATGTTCCACAATAACCCTAGCATATTTATCCCTGTAATAAGGATGGTTTAAAAATGGCTTATAATCGTTTATCACCACCTTGTAGGCATGGTCTAAATCGTAATTGGCATATCTGTCTGGTAGTTGGGAAACAAACCTCCACTGACCATAATCATAATAAATAAATCTGTGTCTTTCCACGTTGTAATAACACTCAATGTCTGGGAAATAGTAATACTCAACATGGTCATAACCAGTAGGGCCCCAAACTGGTTGCCTTCTTATGTTAACATCAAAATTTACCCTAACCTGCGCTTTTACACTGTCTGCAACAAAAAGAGCGGCAATAAAAGCTGCTAATAAAAATGCTTTTTTCATAATTAAAAAGTTTATTGTTAAACAATTACAGTAACTCTATGGGCAAACATTTTGCCAACTCATGAAACACTATTACAACTATTACGGTTCTCACAAAACTTTTGCATTTCAATTTTTTTTCTATTTTTGTTTCCTAAAGGAAAATAACATGATACAATTTCCATCTGGTTCATTGAAAACCTTGCGCATTGGTTTAATAATTCTGTTTGTAATATTCATTGCGATACTAATATTTCAATACCACGTTCCAAAAGGCACATTTGAGTATCGCTTATTATTTACTTTTCTCTATGTTATAGGGTATGCCCTTATGTTTTTTGGAATAAGATCATATTATCTACTTCATCCTCAACTAAAGTCAAGACAGAAAAGAATAATTGGGAGTATATTTTTTTTGATTTCTACTGTATTACAAATTTCCCAAATTTGGTTGAGTTAACAAAATCATTCCTAGTTCCCTTTGCATTTAATAGTTCGGTAGTGTTACGATATAGTTGATTCAAATTCGTTTTTATAGCAAAAAAGTTTCCCACTGGCGAAAGTGTTGCGATAGTATCACTTGTGTCAATTAGTCAAACCAGTTTTTAACTGGAATTCGCTAAAATCGCAACTGGCGAAAGTCTGTGACTTTGTACCTTTCGCTACAATAGTATTATGCCGTTATAGCTGCAATAGCCGCCGCAATTAGATGTTGCTCAAAGCCTTTCTGCAACAGGTAGGCAGTAGTTTTCGCCCTTCGGCTCAAGTGTTGTTCTCCCTTCAGGCTATCCCATTTCTTGGTGGCAACAGATTGTAAGGTTAATAGATAAGTTCCTTCGTCTATTTCCTTTAGGGCAAGGGTTATGCAGAAACTGCTCACGCCTTTTTGTTTTAAATCGTATTGTATCTTCACCCTGCCCCATTGTTTTATCCTGAACTTTCCGCCCGCAAAAGCAATGGCAAACCGCTCTTCGTTTAGGTAGTTCTCTTCTATCAGGTTGGTTAGTATTATCTCTACATCCTTTTTATACAACCCATAACCATACAATTTCTCCGTCACCTCCCTATGGCATCGTTCCTGATAGGCACAAAACTGTTTTATTTTCTGAAATGCCTGCTCGGGCGTTAAACTTTTTTTAGAATACATAGCAATAATGTTTACCACAAGGAACACAAAGATTTACCACAAAGTACACAAGGTTAAATGTTTGTTTGTACCACAAGTTTTTTATTTTAACACATAGCAACATAGATACATAGTACAGATAGTTGTTGTTCTATGTTTTCTATCTCTCTATGCTGCTATGTGTTATTTTTTTTCTTTGTACTCTTTGTGAACCCCTTGTGTTCCTTGTGGTTAAACAAACAAAAGTGCATCATATCCACATTATAACAACATTGAGGGGCAAAATAGGTACGGGCAAAAAGTATGTTTGATTAGTATTGAATATTTGCAGTAGGTTTGTGGCTAATAATTTATGTGATATGAAGTTTATAGTTTCCTCCTCCTCTTTGTTAAAACACCTGCAACAGATTAATGGTGTTATCAACGCCAATACGGTGCTGCCTATTCTGGAAGATTTTTTGTTTGAAATAGAAAACAAGAAGCTGAATATTGTTGCTACCGATCTAGAAACAGTGATGCGCGTACAGATGGGTGTAGAAAGCAAGGCAGACGGAAGGGTTTGTATTCCTGCAAAAATTTTGATTGATACATTAAAAAACATTGCTGACCAACCGCTTACTTTTAGCATTGACCAGAATTTTTCTGTAGAAATTACCAGCGATAATGGTAAGTATAAAGTGCCAGGCGAAAACCCAGATAACTTCCCCAAAGAACCATCAAGTGATGATACCACTGGTTTCCAGATGGTTAGTAGTGCTTTGGTAACTGCCATCAACAAGACATTGTTTGCCGTTAGTAGCGATGATTTGAGACCAGCCATGACGGGGGTTTTTTTCGAATTGAATCCTGAGTTTGTACAGTTTGTAGCTACGGATGCGCATCGTTTGGTTCGTTATAAAAGAACAGATACTAAGTCAACAAAAACAGATAGTTTCATCGTTCCAAAAAAACCTTTGAACCTATTGCGTAATGCATTGCCTGATAATGACGACGAAATAACCATCAGTTATAATAGCAACCACCTTTTTGTTAGTCATGGCGATGTACAAATGATTTGCCGATTGATAGATGCTCGTTTCCCTGATTATAAAGTGGTTATCCCTGCCGATAATCCTTATAAATTGGTGGTTAGCAAAGCAGATTTTCAAAGTGCTTTACGCCGTGTAAGTATATTTAGTAATAAGAGTACTAATCAAGTCGCGTTGAGTATTACTGGAAGCGAATTGCAAATGGCAGCACAGGATATCGATTTTAACTTTGAAGGTAATGAACGCATGAATTGCCAATATGACGGCGAAGATTTGCAGATTGCTTTCAACGCTAAATTCTTGATAGAAATGTTGAACGCTGCGGATACTTCCGAAGTAAGAATGGAATTATCTACTGCTACCAAAGCAGGTTTGATAAAGCCATCCGAACAAGCAGAAGGCGAAGATTTACTAATGTTGGTAATGCCTTTGATGTTGAATAATTAATTTCTTTGGTAAATGTAAAAAGCCCGTTGCAAACTTATTGCAACGGGCTTTTTTGCTTTGAAATCTGATAGCTAGGTCTTTTTTACGACGACTGAATCTTCAAATCATTGGTGATAAGGATAAACAAAAGGATAGTTGCCACTCATTACTTACTTTCGCAACCTTTACGGAAAGGAAAAATAAATCATTTTACACTATGTCATTATACGCTCAACGAGGGGTTTCGGCACAAAAGGAAGAAGTACATGCAGCTATCAAGAATCTGGATGCCGGCCTGTATGCCAATGCATTTTGCAAAATGTATCCCGATTATTTGGGGGGAGATGCCGACTGGGTAAACATTAGTCATGCCGACGGAGCGGGAACTAAGAGCATCTTGGCTTATTTATATTGGAAAGAAACAGGGGATATTTCTGTTTGGAAAGGCATTGCCCAAGATGCTATTGCCATGAACCTCGACGATTTATTGTGTGTGGGTGTTTGCGATAATTTATTGTTCTCATCAACCATAGATAGAAACAAAGCCATCATCCCGGGCGAAGTATTGGCACAAGTAATAGACGGAACGCAAGAGTTTTTTAATCAATTGAAAGGATTTGGGGTTAATATCCATTACCTCGGTGGCGAAACTGCCGATGTGGGTGATGTGGTGAGAACCATTGCTGTAAACGGAACAATGACCGCAAGATGGCCTAAAAACAAACTGGTAACTAACGATAAAATAAACAAGGGAGATGTGATTGTTGGTTTTGCAAGCAGCGGACAAGCAACCTACGAAACGGAATATAACAGCGGACTAGGCAGTAATGGATTAACGAGTGCTAGGCATGATGTATTGAGTAAATATTATGCTGAAAAATATCCCGAAACCTTTGAACCGAAGCTAAATAGTGAGGTGGTTTATATTGGTAAAAATAGGGTGACAGACTTGTTAACCGTTAACAGCATTCCGTTAACCGAAGGGTCAGGTTCAAGTACTGAAAGCGACCCACGGTCAACAGTCAACGGTCAACGGTTAACCGTTGGCAAACTTCTTCTTTCGCCTACAAGAACCTACGCCCCTTTACTTAAAGCATTATTAGGTAGTCATTTTGAAGTAATAAATGGAATAATACATTGTAGTGGTGGCGGGCAAACAAAGTGTATGAAATATTTACCAAAGCCATTAAAGATTGTAAAGAATAACTTGTTTGAAGTGCCTCCCATCTTTAAATTGATACAAGAAAACTCTGGGGCTGATTGTAGAGAAATGTATCAGGTGTTTAACATGGGGCATCGTTTGGAAATATTTACAAACGAAACTTCTGCTAATGAAATGATTGCAATTTCTAAGGAATTTAATATCGACGCGCAGATTGTAGGTAGGGTTCTTCCATCGGAAAAGAAGGAATTAATTTTGAGTGGTACATTTGGAGAAATAGTTTATTAGTTAAAATTTATTTAGCTACATCATATTTAGGTATTCTTTTCGTTTTATCAGTAGATACAAATTAAATAGTCATGGCAGAAACAGTTATATCACTTGAGAATGTAAATATCTACCAAGGGCAAAGCCTTATTCTGCAAAATGTAAACTTTACAGTTGAGAAAGGTGAGTTCGTTTATCTCGTTGGTAAAACAGGTACAGGCAAGAGTAGTCTTTTGAAAACTTTATATGGCGAACTAAGCCTCAAGGAAGGAAAAGCTAATGTGGTAGGTTTTGACCTAAGAGATATGGACTGGAAGAAAGTCCCTTTCTTACGCAGGAACTTAGGCGTAGTATTTCAGGATTTTCAACTTCTGACTGATAGAAATGTATATGAAAACCTAAAGTTCGTTTTGAAAGCAACTGGTTGGAAGGATGAAAAACTGATTGAGGAAAAAATTAATGATGTATTAGATAAGGTTGGACTTAAAAGCAAGGGCTTCAAGATGCCTTTCGAGATGAGTGGTGGCGAACAACAACGTGTTGATATTGCCCGAGCCTTATTAAATTCACCAAAGCTTATCCTTGCTGATGAACCTACTGGGAACTTAGATCCCGAAACAAGCGATGAAATCATGCAATTACTTTTCCAGATTGTACAAGATTATGGTGCTACTATCTTAATGGCTACACATGATTTTATTGTAATCAATCGCTATCCATCACGTATCCTTAAAACTGAAAGAGGGATGGTATTTGACAGTAGTAATTATGTAGCTGAGGAACAATAGACCGCCGGTATTAAGTGTGGCATAGTATTTTAAAGTTTACCCCCATATCCACTTTACCTGCTGTTTTGCGTTTGCTTCATTACTAAACATACCAAGTAATAGACTTTTTCTAAGTTCTATATCTTCCTTACTAAATGGTTGTTCGTTTAATTCTTTAATAATTTCAATGAACTGATTAGCATCATTACCAATATGGCATGCAGATTCCAATCCACTTCCTACAACAGTTGCATCGTTTACTAAACAATGCCTCCCATTGTACAACGCATTTAAAAGCTTTAATTTTATTCCACTAGTATGATAGGATGGCAAAATGTTTATATGCGCCTTCAAAATCATTTCTTGCATCTTATCTCCAGAAGGGTTTGCAACAAGACATGTATGCATTTCTTTATGAGCGAGTTCCTCTAATTTCTTTGAAGGATTCTTACCTGCAATTACAAAGGGTACTTTTATTTTATTAAAAATTTTTTCTAATAACCAGATTGCAGCCTTCTCGTTTACTTCAACACTTAAATCTGCCTGGTATAAGCAGTAATGCCCCATACCTGCTTGACTATTTATTTGCCAATCTGGAGGGAGGTATAACGACAGATAATCTATTGTTTTGCAGCCAAATTCATTTTTGTAAACATCCACATCCTTATGGGTAACACCCCAGTAAGAGGTTGCTTTAGTGGCGATTGAATGTTCATATTTTTTTAGCAAATTACTTTCGTGCCAGTAGTAAAGCTTTTTTAAAGATGCGCTACAGGATTTATACAGGTCGTGGTAATATTGATATTCTACATTATGAACCCTTACAAACTTTTTCCTTGATTTAAAACGAGGGTCATTTAGTAGGTAGGTACAATGTATTCCTTCCATGAAAATTGGGTAGTCATCCTTCAATAAATTCTCAAATAACTCCTCATTTCTTCTACTTGCCACTATATACGGAACGGAGGTTGAAATGCTTTTATGCCCTACTTGTCTGTCGTAATAATTTACTGAAACACAATACTTATTTAACTCACCCTGATGTCCCCTACCGTAATCAAAACAATGAAGATGAATGTTAACACCTTGTTGTTGTAATGCGGGAAGCTTGAAAAACAAATCGAAAACTCCCCCATAATCTACAGGGTAAGGAACGTTTAGGGTAATTATGTGTAAGTGTTTTTCCAAGATTTATTGCTGATTAAATTATTTGCTTCCAAAAACTTATTAAGACTTTTTCTTCTTCATCCCAATTCAAGGAATTACGAGCAAGCATTGCATTATTTTGAACAACTTCAAATAAAACATCATCACTTAATAATTTGTTCAACCCCTCGGCAATTGTTTTTTCGGAAGTATCATTTATCAGGTGGGCAAAAGGGTAATCTTTTATTATGGAAGCATATTCTGGATAATTGACACATAGCTGTGGAATACCTGCCACCATATAATCGAAGAATCGATTGGCAAGGGAATAATACTGATTCATTCCTGTAGCCTCAAAAAGCATCACACCTATATGGCTTTGCTGAGTAATAAGCCGTAACTCTTGTGGGGATACTGCCCCCATAAAAATCACCTTTTCTTGCAGCGAATGTTTTTCTACCAGTGCTTTTGCTTCCTCTAAAAAGTTGCCAACGCCACATATTAATAGCTTAGCATTTACTTGTTTCATGGCAGGAATTAGCGTTTCAAAACTTCTTCCTTCGTTTACAGCACCTTGATAAATAATAGTTGGCTCATCAAATTTTTTACATTCAGATAGTTCTCTCCTTACAGGCATGTTTCGTACAATGCTGTAATCAACCCCATATCTTCTCTTAAATTCTTGTTGTATGAACAGGTTAACAGTGTAACCTTTTGGAAACCTCGGTACAGCAATTCTTTCAACCGATAACCATATTTTATAAATCAATTTTCGGGTTATAATCTCTTTCTGTTCAGTGAATAATTCGTGCGCATCATATACTCTTGGCTTATTACGAATGGAAGAAGCGAGATAGCATGGAATAATCGTATCCAAGTCGATAGCGCAGAAAGCATCTGCTTTAGCAAAAAGGAAAAAGAAAAAGAGGCGTATATTATATTCTGAATAGAAAAGAATACCTTTAGTAAAAAAACAATTCAACCTCTTTTGGGTAAAACAGAATGAAGCCAATGGTTTAGAAGTCTTAAGTTTTCTCCCAATTAACACTGCTTCATACCCTGCTTTCGACAATGAAGTACAAATGCGTTGCATTCGTTGATCGTAGCTTAAGTCGTTGGTAACAGTCAGTAATATTCTTGGCAATCTAATCATGGGTAGGGGCAAATATAGATAAATGATTACTGATGAATTTAACCTAAATCAATAAAAGTATTGAGGCTAAATTTCGAAGTAATCATTTATCTAGTTAACAAAGGCTGTATTCCTTTAATCAATTGCCACTAGCGTATTGGTAATTTATTATTCTTAAGTGCCAAAATAGGTATCTGTATCATTATCTTTCCAAGGGTTTTGCGATGGAAGCTTGCCTGATTCTGCAGGTGTTGGTAGTTTCTTACGATACTTATCTAGGTACAATCCTATTTTATCAAACTTAATGTGAGGGAAATCTTTAATCTTATCAAATACTGGCGAAGATGCTCTAAGCATTAGGTTGCCACCATTTGCATCAATGAAGCCAGGGTCTTTGTCAGTAACAAAATTCCCGTCTATGCGGATTAAGTTACTATCAACCTTGTTTTCCTTGTTCATGTGTATGGCAGTTGCATCGCCACTTTTAATCCAAACAACATTACCTGTGAACTTAGTGCGCTGTGGCAATTCGGGATGACTATCCAACAATGTAGGCATTTCAGGAAACGTCTCACTCCAAGGTGCTGATTTGGGATGTATGCCGTTTACTCCACCCAATAACTTTTTATTAGTTGCATATCGCCTGCTTTTGCCACGGTCGTCCAAGCCAAATACTGGTCCTACATTCTTGATGAAAATATTGTTTTGAATAGTATGGTCAGGGCCACTAGCAATCCAAACGCCTGTTCTGTTGCCGGCAAAGATGTTTCCATATACAAAGCTGCCAGACGAACCATCATCTGGATTAACGCCTCCTACTGTGTTATGAATGTAATTATAGCGGATAACTACTCCACGTATTGTCCAGTCCAACCAAGAATAAAATGCACCCACATCTGCCGAGGCATAAGCACAACGATGGATTTCATTATATTCAAAAACATTCTTTTGTCCGGCAAACAAAACCCCATCACGAGGAGCATGATGAATAAGATTATGCCCAACATAGATACCCACCGCATCTTGATTCTTATTGTCGGAATATAAATCAACCGCGGCCGAGTATTGTGATTTCAATGCACCATAATCGTGCAGGTGGTTATTGATTACATAGTTGCCCGATTCTGTAAGTTTCTCTTTATTACCCCCAGATATAACAATACAACCCCTTCCTAAGTCGTACATATCGCAGCTTTGGATGCCACTTTTATAACCATCCAACACTACGCCTCTACCACCAAGGTTACGGAAAGTGCAACCCGCCACAAGGTTTTGGTTACTCTTTGTAAACACCATTCCATCACCTAAAGAACCTTCTAGCGTCAATCCTATAAAAGCAACATTCGAAACATTGTTGGCAGTAATGATGGGTTGATCCAGTTGCGAAACCATAATATCTGCCTTATCAACATCGGAAGGAGGCCAGAAATAAACAACACCCGTATTAAAATCAATAGCCCATTCTCCCGGCTTGGTAATTTCTTCCAACAGATTGATGGCATACCATTGTTCCTTTCCATTGCCTTTGGGGCGATTGTATTTACTGCCAATTCCCGCCCCTATTCCTGCTTTAAAGGTTATTTGCTTAGTTGCCTTATCAATATTTGCAACCTTAATGGCAGGATTTTCCCAACCCACACGCCAGAAACCCTTTAACCATATATTGTTATTTCCTTCCCAACGATCAACTGGCACACTGTCTTGATAAATAAAGGTGCCTGGTGTTTTATTATCTCCCGGATTAACCACTTCTTTCATGGTTGTATACCCTGCGTCGGGCCATTTGGATAGTGGCAATCTTTTTCCATTAAAAAGCAGTTCAAATATCCCGCCTCCATCGCTGAAAACTTCTGGGAAGATATTGGTATGATTAATTCCCAATGCTTTTGTATCAAATTGATACACCTTTCCTTTAGCAAGTGGATTTATCCTTGCCAATATCGCCGGATTGGTTATGGGTTTAATGTCGTTTGCCGTCAGTTTCTTGCCACCAATCAATCGTACATCTTCCTCTTTATAGGCTCTATAAACAATGGGAAAACCTTCTACCCCGCCATCTTCAGTAGTCAGTTCGAAAGACTTATCCAATGAATAGATTCCATTCAATAAGTTAACGGCAATGCCACCTTTTGGAAGATTCTTTCTTTTTAACTTCCTTACTTCCTCTTTTGCTCGTTCTAAGGTTGCAAAAGGCCCATCATTTCCAACAACTGTTGCATTCTTACCACTCCATGAATCATTACCCGAAGGGGAAACAAACAGTTGCACAGGACATTTATCTGCATCAATATCTATTTGTTTGTAAGCAGGGGTGTAGGTGATGGGTGCAAAAGGTTGTGACTTGGCTACTAGCAAACTGCCAATAAAAAACAAGATTAAAAAGCTTCTTTTATTCATTATGTATAAGATGAGAATTTAGTAATTTATTTTCCTACAACAAATGTATTATATGATTTTGGTTCAAGGCCAACCGATACAGCTTTCTCTCCAATGCTGAAAGAAAACCTCTTTGTAGTTGTTTCCTTGTTTACCACAATAACCACAATACTTCCATCAATATTTTGAAAGAAGATAGCATCGATATTTGTCTTCTTTGGCATTAATAAATAAGCACCTGGCGAAACAAAAGCACTAAAGTGTTTCATCACATAAAACTGTGGGGTAAGAGAATAAGTCTTGTTCTTTGTATCAACAACCACTGAACTGTTTTGGCTCCAACCCCAGCTACTTTTTCCCGTTTCGTTCAGCACCATGTTCCAGTACATATATGCTTGGCAGCCCCCTTTCAAATAGGCACACATCAACCCGTAGGTATCCTCGCCCTCTTTCCATGTATTTTTTCCGTTGTAGCAACTCGTTTCGGTTTCCATCATTGGGATGTTGTAGTTTTTGTGAAGAAAAGGCAACGCTTTCAGACTGTGGTATTGCAAACCAAGGCCAGAAATGTAGCTAGAGGCTTCTTTATCATCCAATATCTTTTTAAACCAATTTGTATCACTGTTAGTGATGGTGCCCAACCAAATGTGTGCAGGTACTTTGTCTTCCTTAAACTTCGGCCCGAGGTAATACTTTATGTAGTCACGCATTGAATCGGCATTCAACCACTGGCAACTTGGATATTTACTTTTCACAATCGGTTCATTCTGCGGATGAATTGCCACCAATGGAACGCCTGCCTTTTGGTATTCCAACACATACTTTTCTTGATACAGCGCATAAGCCTGAAATATTTTAGGTTCAAACCGTAAGCTTCCACCAGCATAGTTGTTGTTAGTTTTCATCCAAGCTGGCGGACTCCAAGGGGAAGCCCAGACTGTTAGTTTCGGACTATATTTCATTGCCGCTTTTATATAAGGAATCAATGTTTTTTTGTCTCGTTCAATAGAAAAATATTTCATTTCATAATCATCGGCAACATCATCGTAAGAGTAGGCATCCAATGCAAAGTCACTTGCTGCCATTGGGGTACGGCAGATATTAAAACGGCTACCTTCTTTCTGATCGAACAATGCTTTCAATACAGCCTCCCTATCTTTTTCATCCAGTGCTTGCAATGCTTTCCAGCCTAATTCATTGAAGCAGCCGCCCCATCCCGTTATCTGCTGTGCTTTTTGTGATACGTCAATCAACACTGTCGAGTCATTGATTGCCCCATCCAATTCTTTCAATTTAATGGCAGGGTGTGTTTGCCATCTTAGAGAATCCGTTGTGCTTATCCATTTTACTTTTTGTGCGTTTGCTATAATTGCACACAATAATAGTAACCCCAAGAATAGTTTTTTAAACTGCATATCTTAATTTTAATTGCCTAATGATAAAAATGTATCATTGGAAAGACCTTACAGAGGGATTAATGAAAGAAAGGTTTAAAGTTAGTTATGAAATATGAACTATGGGATATGAGTTTGGCGAGTATTCATTTTATATTTACACTAATACCTATGGAATGGATACTTCTACCGACTGTGTAAACGCGCCAATCCCAGCCGTATTAAATGGGGCAGCTTGCGCATACATTTTGGTTAGTGAAGTTAGACCTGTGAAGTTTACCGATGATCTAGTATTCAGTTTATAACAATAAAATAGTCTCACCGCCCATATAAACCGTTACTTGGTTGCCAATAGTGGTAACGGTAGCATCTTTGTGTGCCAAGGTGAACAAATAAGCCTTCAACCCAGCAAAATCATCTACCGAAGAAGTAACCACACCTGCTCCAACCTTAGAGTTGCCATGTGACATAAAGTTTTTTAATGCCTCTAATATTTTCCTGCTTATCGAATTTGAAACTGTAGGTTCGAAACCGCTTTTATTAATAATTGACAAATCGCCATCGGCAAGGTTATCCACGTAATTGGCTGTGTTTGTAAACTTTGTTTTCCAATCAAATTCAGCATTATAGAAATCCCCTTTTGCAGAATCGCCCAGTTTTATAAAGTCTAGGTAAGTATCATTCAGAAGTTTATGGGTTATGCCAAGCACAGTTTGGCTCACAGGTAATTCAGGGAAAGTTGAAGCATTATCTTCAAGTGAAGTGACTACACCAGACCTAAACGTAATCTTTTTCTCAGTGGGAAACAACATAAAATCTTGGGAAACATGGCTTTTCAGTTGCATGGCAATTAATTTATCATTTAATGATTCGATGAAGTAAGACTATTTGCAGAATAAGCTAGCTTTATTTTAACCGAATAATTTTTTTATCATACAAACTAGGGTAAATGCTCCATCTATTGATGCTTTTTCCCTTTTGTCTCTATAGAATACGCCTCACGTTCATCGTTTGTCATCTCCTGAAATAGCTTGTCAGTTAAATGGGCAAAAACGGAGAAGATGGAAACAGAAAAAGTTGGGAATGTATA
>JANYEX010000033.1 GCA_025359725.1 Chitinophagaceae bacterium
AGTAGTCTACAAAAAACGGTTCCAACAAAAATTCCTACGATTACTTAACTATCTCAATATTGAATGGGGCTTAAAAGTAACCGATGACTTTATTACCATTTTTCAAGGAAGGATAGCCACACTTATTTCAAATCCCAGCATCGGCAAACAGTAGAGTATTTTGGATGGGAGAAGCATCTTGATTACAAAACACAACAGACTTTATTATAGAGTGAGAAATGATATTATTGAAATTCTAAACTTCTATGATACAAGGATAAACCCTAAAAATAATACGTATAAGGATAAGTAACCACTAGGCACAAACCATGTGAATATGCATTGCTCGAGTTGCCGTTTTTTGGCAAATGACTGTATCATTCTTTAATCCTATATCCCAATAAAAATCAAATTATTTTTTAACCATTTACACACTTAATGGGAAAGACCCACCTCTGCATCCCGCGTTTATATATAAATGTTGCGTGGAAAGGTATTTCTACGACACGGAAAGGTATTTCCATCACGTGGGAACATATAAATATTGCATGGAAAGGTATTTCTACGACACGGAAAGGTATTTTCATCACGTGGAAATATATAAATGTTGCATGGAAAGGTATTTCTACGTCACGGAAAGGTATTTCCATCACGTGGAAATATATAAACACCAAATTGTCTATTTTTTTCTAATTATGTTTTAATAATGCCCTCCCTAAAATTTTCTTTTTTCTTCCATTTCAAAATCCATTTGTCCATTAGCTACGCTATTATGTTAAAGTTTCCGTCAATAGTGCCTTTTGGGGCAAAGTATATTTGGCTAATTGAAGATGGCCACTATTAATTGGCTACTTTACATTTTCAAATAAAAATATAATATCATGGCATCAGCATTTTTTCCTTTAAAGAAATGGCCAAAAAAGGATGGTCAAAAAAAAGCAGGGTTTGCAACGAACACAGTTAGCAAAATGACAGACAATTCGAGCTTTGCATCGCCCGGAACCACCATTAATGGCGGTGTAGTTTTAACCGTAATGACTGATGCCGCAAACGATTTGTCGGCAAAATACCTCCTCAAAGACGATGGTACAGAGGCGATGGGTCGTTATCAAACCGCAAATACACTATTGGAAGGACTATTGCTGAAACAGTGCGCCTATGTAAATATTACTTCGGCGGGCGACCCCGATAAAATAAAAAGTTCGGGTTTTAATTGTTCAGCAGGTGTAAAGTCAAAAGCGGTAATACCAGCTACGCCCGGCCCTGCGCATATTGCTATTGATGGAGGTGGTTCCATTACCATAGGAACGCCAAAAGTGACTGGAGCAGATTCGTATTGCTCGGTTATATTCATTGGTGCTGTTACTTCGGTAGTTATTGTGGGCAAGCATATTTCTTTTCCCAATGGCGGCGTTACTATCGTGATACCAACGGCAGGCCTTTTCGAAACCATTACAGGCCTTACTCCTGGAACGGAAGTGAGTGTGACAACGCTGGCGCAAAATGCTGCTGGCAAAAGTGGGTTCAGTACAGTAGTAAGTAAGTTTGTAAGCTAAGGAAAATAGAAGAAACGGGAATCGTTAATCGCAAGTTTGGGTAGCTCTAAGCTTGCGATTTTTTTATCTTGAAGAAACCGCAAGGAACGTGAATCGGAAGGAAACGCTAGAAACGGGAATTGAGAATCGCAAGTTTGGGTTGCTAACTTGCGATTCTCGTTCCTCACGATTAACGAAAAGAAAACGATAATAATTGAAATAATTATTTTTAGGAATCAAACCCTACTTTTGCCGCCTTAAAATGTAAACAATTATGGCAAACACAGCAGATATAAGCCGTGGAATGATTTTGAAACTAGACGGTAGCTTGTATAGCGTTGTAGAATTTGGCGAAAACAAAACCGCTCGCTCGGCTGCAAAGGTTTGGGCTAAGCTAAAAGGTGTTGATAACAAACGCAGCATCGAAAAAACATGGAACAGTGGCGAAACTATTTTCCCTATCCGTGTAGAGAAAAGAACACACCAATATTTGTATAAAGATGAAACTGGCTACAACTTGATGAACACTGAAACTTACGAGCAAATTGTTTTGGCTGACGAAATGATTGACGCCCCTGAGTTTTTAAAAGATGGCAGCGAAGTATTTGTTTTTGTAAATACAGATACCGAATTGCCTATTGGTGCCGAATTGCCAGAAAAGATTGTGGTAAGAATAACTTACGTAGAACCAGGCTTACGTGGTGATACTGCTACTCGCGCCCTTAAACCTGCCACTGTAGAAACTGGTGCTACCGTAAACGTTCCGTTGTTTGTAGAAGATGGCGAATTGATAAGGGTAAACACAAAAACAGGAGAATATATAGAAAGAGTGAAAGAATAATTAAGGGTATGAGTTGTGAAATATGGGTTAAACCACTAACGGTTCCATACTTCATAACTTATATTTGACAATTATTTTTGCCTTTTATTAATATTTATAGAATATAATTCCTACTTTGCTCCTCCTTTGCTAATCTACAGTAGGATTGTTTAGGAAATGCTAACTGTTCATTTACCGTATAAAAAAATTCTTATGGATTTAAAACAGATTCACGAACTTATAAAGCTTATCAACAAGAGTAATATCGGAGAGATAAGTATTGAAGACAAAGATGGTAAGGTGACCATCAAACAAAAGGATGAGCCAGCAGTCACTTACGCTCAAGTGCCTTTGCCACAGCAAGTATATAATGTGGTAAGTCCTGCACCAACTGCACAAGAAGCTTCGGCACCCGCAGCATCACAAGCAGCCCCTACAAAAACCCCAGATAACCTAGTAACGATAAAAAGCCCAATGATTGGCACTTTCTATCGCCGACCATCACCAGATAAACCAAACTTCACAGAGATAGGTTCTGAAATTATCCAAGGAAAAACAATTTGTATCATAGAAGCAATGAAGCTATTTAACGAAATAGAAGCTGAAATAAGTGGCACAATAGTGAAAATTCTTGTAGAAGATAATAGTCCGGTAGAGTACGATCAGCCTTTATACTTGGTTGAACCCAACTAATTTTTTAAGATTACGACGAAATCTGTTATTGAGAATTTCCTAATTTTCGATGATAGTTTATAGTTGTGTGAGGATTATAAAACAAACTGCCGGTTGTGGCTTCAGCGCAAATTTGTGTTGCAGTTTTTTTACAAGTTAATTGAAAAATATGTTTAAAAAAATATTAATTGCCAACCGTGGTGAGATTGCACTTCGTGTTATTAGGACCTGTAGGGAAATGGGCATTAAAACGGTGGCTGTTTACAGTACTGCCGATAAGGATAGCTTACATGTACGTTTTGCCGATGAAGCAGTTTGTATAGGAAAGCCCGCTAGCTCTGAATCATACCTGAATATTCCCCACATAATGGCTGCTGCCGAAATAACCAATGCAGATGCAATACATCCTGGCTATGGTTTCTTGGCAGAAAACAGTAAGTTTTCGCAAATATGTGCCGATCATAACATTAAGTTCATTGGGCCAACACCCGAAATGATTAATGCAATGGGGGATAAGATTACTGCTAAAGAAACAATGACAAAAGCAGGTGTGCCTGTTGTTCCTGGTAGTGGTGGTTTGTTAGAAAGCATTGAAGAAGCTAAGGAATTGGCTAAAAATAAAGTTGGCTACCCAGTAATATTAAAAGCTACTGCAGGTGGTGGTGGCAAAGGGATGAGGGTTGTATGGAATGAGGATGAAATGGAGAAGGCCTTTAATGCCGCTAAGATTGAGGCGGGCGCATCATTTAAGAATGATGGTATCTACATGGAGAAATTTGTGGAAGAGCCTCGACACATTGAAATACAAATTGCAGGTGACCAATATGGAACAGTCTGCCATTTGAGTGAAAGAGATTGCTCTATACAGCGTCGTCACCAAAAGTTGGTAGAAGAAAGTCCATCCCCTTTTATGACTCCCGATTTGCGTAAGGCAATGGGTGAAGCAGCTATTAAAGCCGCTCAAGCTATTAACTACGAGAGCGTAGGTACCATAGAATTCTTGGTGGATAAGCACCGAAATTTCTATTTCATGGAAATGAATACCAGAATTCAGGTGGAGCATTGTGTTACCGAAGAG
This sequence comes from Chitinophagaceae bacterium, assembly GCA_025359725.1. GTDB lineage: Bacteria > Bacteroidota > Bacteroidia > Chitinophagales > Chitinophagaceae > Parasediminibacterium. Next base: position 4,085 of record JANYEX010000033.1, read on the forward strand.
GTGGTAAGTTTTGATTTGATAAAAGAACAAATAAAGATAGCTATGGGGCATAAGATTTCTGGGCGTAACTACGAACCTCAAATGCACGCTATTGAATGCCGTATAAACGCAGAAGATCCATACAACGATTTCCGCCCATCACCAGGAAAAATAACTACACTACATACACCGGGTGGTCATGGTGTAAGGGTTGATAGCCACGTATATGTTGGCTATGTAATTCCCCCTTATTATGATAGCATGATTGGTAAACTAATTACTGTTGCCCAAACTCGCGAAGAGGCAATTGATACTATGTATCGTGCATTGAGCGAGTATGTTATTGAGGGAGTTAAAACAACTATACCTTTCCATCTTCAATTAATGAAAAATGAAGACTTTAGAAGTGGAAACTTTACTACTAAGTTCTTAGAAAGTTTTCAGATGAAGTAAGGGAGAATGTGGATTACCTATAAAATAAAAGGAGAGGTTTTCACCTCTCCTTTTATTTTATAGGTAATCCAACTTTTATACCAACAGTAATGGATATGCCTGGGCTACGCCCTATTCTGTCATTGCAATAATTAAATGCTGATGTGGTTGTATAGGTGTAATAACTACTACTGTAGTATTTTTTATTATCAATACCATAACCTATACCACCATATATATCTAGCAACACCTTTTCTTCAATCACCCATTGTTTTCCAAACTCAACTTGCAATGCTGCGAAAGTTGTATTTGGCTTTTCCAATTCAAATTGTTTAGTACCTATTCCTGCAATCCTATTTTCATTATAAAAGCCGATGTAAAGAATAGGCTTGGCATATAAACCTTGCATTATATGAGATTGAGTGCTATTGTTTTCTACATCAAACAATCTTAACTTATTAAATTTATAACCTACTCCCAAGAATAGTCCAAATTGACTTTTGCGATGCGGGGAGGCTTGTATAACAGTATCGGGATATTCGAAGGCTTGATTGCTACCCAAACCAATTATCCCCAGAGATAATTCATAACTCTTCCCTGGTTCAATTACCTTTTCGTAAGAAATTTGCGAGTAGCCTCTGAACGGACCAAAAATATCAATCTTTATTCCTTGTGTAGCTTCTTCTGGTGAAGATTCCTTGATAACATATCTTGAGAGTAATAGATTTTGAATAAAAGTATCTTTATTAGGATTGTAGTTAGAAGCTTTTTCTGGATTTGTATTGTCAATTATATTTGAATCTAGAATTAGGTTTGTATGGGTTCCTGCCTGCACCTGTTCCGTACAAACTAAAATGGATAACACCAACAAGCTAATCAGTAGTCTAATCATCAAAACAATTTATGGTATGACTGATTGTTAGTACAAAACGTTGCATCAAACTTATATATCCCCCGTGGGGAAATTGACGTAAGATGTAAATTTTAAGTAATAAAAATGGCTGACTCTTGTATTGAGGCAGCCATTTTATTTTGTATTAAATTCTATGTTTATGCGTTTATAATTTTAATAAACTCATCAGCTATCAATGATGCGCCACCAACAAGACCACCATCAACATCTGGTTCTGCAAATATTTCAGCAGCATTACTTGCCTTTACACTACCACCATAAAGAATGGAAATACTGTCTGCTACTTTTTCACTATATTCCCCTGCAAATACAGAACGGATAGAAGCATGCATTTCTTGTGCTTGCGCATTGCTTGCTGTTTTGCCTGTACCTATTGCCCATATTGGCTCATAGGCAATAATCAACTTTGAAATAGCCGAAGCATCCAAATGAAAAAGACTTTCCTCTAATTGCTTTGCTACGTAGGCATTTTGGGTGTCAGCTTCTCTAATTTCTAATGGTTCACCACAACAAAAAATTGGAGTAATACCATATTCTAAACAGATATTTACTTTATCAGCCAAAAAAGCATTGCTTTCGCCAAAGTATTCCCTCCGCTCAGAATGTCCTAAAACAACATACTCAATACCAATGGATTTTAATATCTCTACAGATAATTCGCCAGTAAAAGCGCCAGACTTCTTGCTGTAACAGTTTTGTGCTGCTACAAACAGATATGGATTACCACTTAACTTTTCTTTTGCCAATATTAGATACGGGGCAGGCACTGCAAACACAGCAATCTTATTTTCATTAACTGTTAATGGTGCAGCAGCAAACGCATCCAACAGATTATTTGCTTGTTCTAAAGTGCCATTCATTTTCCAGTTGGCAGCTATTACTCTTTTACGCATGGGTAATTTATTTTTTAATGTTTAATAATTTTCAATTTAATCCAAGGCTTCAAATATATGGTTAAGCACATCAACTTTTTCCTGACTTAACACCTGATGCTTCATTTTCATCCAATTGTTTATGTCCTCTAGTCCTTTTTCAAAAATATATCTCTCGGACGATCCCCAACTAAAATCCCTTATTACCTTGGGCAACAAGCCTGCACCAAACACATTGCAACAGATTCCAATTACCGAACCTGTATTTATGCGACTATTAATGGCAGCCCTACTGTAATCGCCCATTATTACTCCACACTTTTGGCCAGCATTTATAAATTCATTTTCTGCTTCATTCCAAAGATGCACATTTCCGCCAGTATTCTTTACGTTGCTGTTACTAGTTCCCGCCCCAAAGTTGCACCATTCTCCTATTACGCTATCGCCCAAATAACCATCGTGCGCCTTGTTACTGTTTCCCTGAACCACAATATTCTTTATCTCCCCGCCACCCACACAATTAGGTCCTAATGTAGTAGCTCCATAAATTTTACTACCCATTTTCAACAGAGAATTATCCCCAAAAGAAAATGCCCCCCTAATCATACAGCCTTCCATAAGGGTAGTATTCTTGTTAAGGTAGATAGGTCCAGCAGATGCATTCAACGTGCAATATTCTACAGATACACTTTCTTCCAAAAATATATTACTGGGATTAATAACATTATTGGTGGCTGAAACAGGCTGAGATGTTCTATTGGCGGTAATTAATCCAAAATCATAATTGATGAAACTATCATTCCAAAGAAATATTTGATGGGGATATTCTAATCTCACAACCTTACCCTCTATCTTTTTATCAAACCAAAGAGTAATATCATTTATATCAAAAGCAGCAGCAGACTCTTTGCTTTTCCCAGCAATCAGCCCTGCATTATCTACTATTGCCTCATTCGGTTTTAGATTCTTAATAGTTTTTAATAACTCTTCAGTAATAACTACCGAGCTATCAATCCAAGTATGTTCACCCTCCTCTATGGGTTCATAAAGCGGCATCAAATACTCTTCAGTATGAATGAAAACCTTTTGTCCTGTCACTCTTTCCCATCTTTCCTTGATGGTCAATGTACCCATCCGCAGACTAGCTACTGCACGGGTTTTTACTAACGGATTAAGTCTTGTCCTGTGTGTGTTATCAAAAAGTATTATGCTCATTGTTTAGTTGTTAGTGTTTAGTCGAAATCTTCGCCCTCTAAAGCTTTGCCAACTGCACAGCATATTTAATTGTTTTAAAGCGGTTATTCCAAAAGTCCATATCAGTTACTAAGTCGCTTCGTTGTACATTTTTCCAGTCTATTGGTTTGGGATATTTTTTATCTATTGCCTGCAAATGTTCCAAAGCTACTAATCCAAACGCATGAATGCACGCCATCCGCCTGATAGTTTTTAGTTTGTTTTTCTTTGGTGCGTCGCAAGCCATTATCGTTTTATTCAGGGTGCGGCAGGCATCCAGAAAAATTTCTTTTGCCTGCGCCAAAGATTCCGATTTGCGTATATAGGTATATCCACCGTCCAAAATATCTTTTCGGGCATCATAAGCATCGTTCACTAACTGCCCCACAAAACCGCTTTGATATATAAATCGCTTCTCTTCTTCCGGCCATTCTTCGTCTAAAACACTTGCCCAAAGCAAAGAACTATTGCCGCACTTTACATCGGATAAACATAATATTTCTTCCAAAGTAATTTTTTCATCTAACTGCTTTGCCGATTTAATCTGCCAATCTATTGCTAGTTTAAGACTTTCATTATAAAATAGGGTAGGGGTGAAAATCTTTTTAAGCTCATCGTCCATTGTAATTATTACCTGAATCTTGGGCGTCCTTTCACTCTCTGGAATTCTTTTTTCAAATACTTCTACCAATTTTTCGGCAGAGAATTTTTCTTCGTCAATCAAATCATCGTACAACGTAGCGCATACACTTGTATAGCCCAACCGCTCAGATTCTATACGTGAAAGTCCTCGTCCCTTGATGGTCAGGTAGTTTTCGCAGTTAACCACATGGTTAAAAAGGGGGTAATAAAACTTTATTTTCTGTGATTCTTTTTTGGAAGGATGGTAATGAAATTGGTTACAGGCGGCATCTACTTTTGGCAATAGGAATGACTTTATAAAAGCAAGCTGCTTATAAATGCGGAAGCTATAATCGGCGGCATAATAAGGAAGCTGCGAATAATTCATAGCGGCAAGATAAAGAAATTAGTACCACGATATGTATTGAGGCATTTCAAAACTAACAGATGATAGGATTTGACTGTCTCTTAAAAATAAATTCCCAAGACAATCTGTGAAATCTACATGCCCACAACTACCATCTCCGTCCGCCTATTCTTTGTCCTCCCTTCTTCAGTGTCGTTGTTGGCGAGTGGTTTTGTTGAGCCGAAGCCTTTATTTTGCAATCTGTTTGAAGCAATTCCTTTCTCAATAAAATAATTCGTTACCGCCTTGGCTCGGTTGGCAGACAATAAGAGATTGCTTTCGTTGCTGCCAATATTATCTGTATACCCATTGATGGCAATGTGCAGTGTAGGATTTTCCGTTAGTATCTGCACCACTTTATCAAGTTCTACTTTGCTTGTTTCTTTAAGTTTAAAATCATTATTCTCAAACTGAATATGCTGTAAAACCATTGCCGCATTCACTTCTAAAGGTTGCAAATAAATGTTTTGGTGGTAAGTGCTGTCGGGCGTTTTGTCCGTTAGACTATAAATCTTGCTGTAAAATAAATATCCCCCTCGGTTCACGTTAAACGTGAAATCTCTTCCTGTGGGCAGCGTAATAAAGTAATACCCTGTTTCGTCTGTCTGCACTAGCATCAGCGGTTTACCCGTGCTGTTGTCTATCAATTCTACATTGCAAGGCAGTCCTTTCTTTGTCTTTTCATCATAGACATATCCTTTTACAAACACCGTTTTGCTAGGCCGAATATCATTGCGCAGCTCAAAATGATACAAGTCCAACCCACCGCGGCTATCACTTCTGTCGCTGGCATAGTAAGCATCTATCCCGTTTGGCGCAACGGTTAAGCTACCTTCGTTTTCTATCGTGTTGATGGGATATCCCAAGTTTTCTGGCGAACACCAATTGCCAGCACTGTCTTTTCGAGCAATAAATAAATCGGTGCCTCCATAGGCTAACAACCCACTAGAAGTAAAATAAAATGTCTGGTTATCGGCATGAATAAATGGTGCTTGCTCGTCGCCCTTGGTGTTTATTGCTGATCCCATATTAATTGCTGCCCCCCATTTGCCCCGCACATCGCGATAGCTAACATACAAATCGCAGCCGCCAAAACCACCGGGGCGTTTGCTGCTAAAATATAAAGCTCGCTTATCGGGACTTAGGCAGGGCGTGCTTTCCCAGTATTCGCTATTAATGTTTTGCCCCATGTTTTCCGGCTCGCTCCATCCGTTTGGCGTATAATAACTGATATATAAATCGTAATCGCCGTAGGTTTTCCCTGCAATATTCGCCGCAAAAATCATCCAATCTCCATCCATCGATACCGTCAATGCCCCTTTGTATTGCTCCAAATTCAAATCGCCAGGAATCTTTTGTGCCTTAGAAAAATGGATTGGGTCAATCATGCTACTCCTATAAAAGTATTCGCCACCGTCCTCACTTCTCCTCGAAAAAACTAGCAGACTATCATCCACGCTGAGGGTAGGCAGGTATTCGGAAAAGGACGTATTGATGCTATCACCCAGATTTATAGGATTGAAAATATAATTTGGATGGGGATGATTGGCCTTATAATCCACACCAAACTGGTAACATTTCTTTCGATAGTTGCCACTTCTTACGCTTATTTCATCCAGATTTGGGGTAGATAAAAAGGTATTAACCGCCGCCAGGGCGCTATCGAACCTGCCCATGCCAGCCAAATTTATTGAGTAGGGAAGATAGTATGGCTGAAAATAAACGCGGTCCTTTGCCTTAGCTATTTCGTAGTTACGAACAGACGTCGAGTAGTTTTTCAATTCGCCCTGAACGCCGCCCAAAGAAAGGTAGGCATCCACAAAGTTGGGATCTTTAGCTATCGCATCTTCCAAAAAAGGAACGGCTAATTTATGCGCATCTACCGACAAATACTGCATTGCCTTACTGTAAGCATCCACTGCTTTGGGCTTTACCTTTTCGGGATTGTACGACTGCGACTGCGCCCAAAAGGCAGTTAGTATCAATAAGAAAAGAAGGGTACAACGCACGTAATTATTTTAATATT
>JANYEX010000265.1 GCA_025359725.1 Chitinophagaceae bacterium
ATTTAGTTCGCTTTTAATTATCTGCCTACAGGTTGCGGGGTTGAGATTAACAGCCCTAATCAATAGTTTTTCCAATATTGCGTCATTAAAGCTTCTTCTGTTAACCTTAAAATGAAACTCATCAAGGTAATTTTGTAGCCTGTTTCCTTTACACTTATGATGAATTCCTCGCAGCCATGATTTAATGTTCATTATGTGTGTATGTAGTTGTTTAGTTTCATAATGTTGTTGATGTAATCTTCCAGCCCTTTGTGACGAAGCGAAGGCGTAGCCGAAACGAATCCACAAGGGCTGGAAGGCAAAAAGTTGATTATTTTTATTTTACTATCAGTAGCGTCCTAAACGATAAAAAAGAGAGAAAAAGTTTATCTGTAACTAAATTAGCTTTGAGGTTACAGAACAAACAAAACATACACCAAAAGGGCTTTAGTAGACATTTGGTTTCGATGCTATTCTGTCAATTTGCCAAGAGTCAGTATGTACGAGACATCAGTAATGGCCTTCGCTCTGCCACAGGTAATCTGAATCATCTAGGGGTTAACAGAGGCATTGAGAAAAGAACTCAATGCGAAAACACCTTTTGAAGCAGTTGTAAAATGATTTGACCTAAAACCAGAAATATTTAAAATAAACACAAAGAAATTCAGAAATAGAATACTATTAATGAACAAAATAATCAACAATCATCAACAACATTGTAAAATACGACAATTACTGATATTGCGCAGACTTTGTAAAAGAATAAAGGTTGGGGGGGAGGTTTGTAAATTTGGTTAAACTAAATTTGGTATTAGAAAGAGTTATTTTACCACAAGGAACACAAGGATTCACTTAAAGTACCCCGGAATCATTGATAGTATTTTGGTATCGCGTTTCGCTTAAATAATACTAGGCTATTCAGGAACGTTGATATTTTCTCAGATTGTTTACTTTCAATATCCATTGTGTACTTTATATTTCTAATTCCTTGTGTTCCTTATGGTTAATATTCTTCTAATTTTCATATTGTTTTTTTAATGATTTACTCGAATGGTTACAAATAAGGAGTGAAAACGGGTATTTATGTTCTTTGTCAGATTAAAATTTGGTTATAGATAGACAAACAGCAACCTATAATGCTAACTTTCTTATCGCAAACATTGATTATTTTGTGTAGTATTAAGTTTATAGATTGTTTTATTGTAGTATGTGGGAGTAAAGTCTTTAAAAACTATATTTTCGCAAACTCTACTTATTCATAAACTAACAGCTTAATGAAGTATCAACAGTTTGGTCATATATCCTTCGATTTGTGGTTAACATTAATAAAGTCTAACCCCGAATATAAGCTGCGGAGAAATAGACTAATGATTGATTTTTTTAGTATTGACCTAGAACCTTCTGTTGTAGATGCGGTTTATAATAAATGCGACCGGGTTTTTAACACCATAAACGAGGTAACGGGTGGTAACCTAGATGCTAACGAACTCTGGCTTATATTTTTGAGTGAGGTAAATGTGGATGTTAAATCTATGAGTTTAGGGCGTTTGCAGGAATTTATCGATGAGACAGAGAAACTTTTCTTTCAATACCATCCAACTTTGATAGATGAACGTACCCCCGAATTGTTTAACAATTTAGTAAATGAAGGGCATACGCTCAGTTTACTTTGTAATACGGCGTTCACTAAAAGTAACTTTTTAAAGAAACTATTGACTATTTTGGGAGTGGATAAATACCTTAGTTTCCAGTTATATTCTGATGAAATGGGGTATTCTAAACCCAATATTAAGGTGTATGAACAAATGTATACCGAGGCTCAAAAATTAAAACCGCTTACCAAAGATGACATTATGCATGTGGGGGATAATCCTAGGGCAGATTTGTGGGGAGCAAGGAACTTTGGCATTGAAGGCAGGCTTTTACTACCTACAGAGACGGTAGTAACAATTTTTGAAAACAACTGATAATCAACTATAAATGAATTTACAACAGCTTATCCAGAATATAATAGAACGCCCAGTTCCTGCAATACTTATAGTAGGAAATCTGATTCTTATTGAAAGCTTATTGTCTGTGGATAATGCTGCCGTATTGGCTACAATGGTACTAGATCTGCCAAAATACAAGCGTAAGAAAGCATTGAAGTATGGCATTATAGGAGCCTATTTGTTTAGAGGCTTAGCACTCTTATTTGCTACATTTTTAGTACAGTTTTGGTACCTGAAACCCTTGGGCGGCTTATACCTTATCTATCTTTTTTACGATTGGTTAAAAGGCAAGCAAAGTGAGGGCAATGCTGAAAAAACAGTTGATAAGAATGACAAATGGCTTTATAAAAAACTCTGCGGACTTATTGGTAATTTCTGGGCAACCGTACTATTAGTAGAATTGATGGATGCGGCTTTCTCGATTGATAATGTTTTTGCGGCTGTTGCCTTCTCCAATAACATAGTATTGATATGGGTAGGGGTATTTATCGGTATTCTTGCCATGCGTTTTGTGGCGCAAATATTTATTTCTTTAATGGAAAAATACCCTTTTCTAGAAACTTGTGCGTTTATAGTTATCGGGCTATTAGGGTTTAAGTTGTTATTATCAGTAGCCAATCATTTTTATCCAGAATCCGCACTAAGTCACTTTTTAGAAAGTCGCGAAGCTGATTGGCTAACATCTGGTGCAACTATTTGCATCTTTTTATTTCCTTTTCTTATCAGGGTATTGTTTTATCACCCTCAAAAGGATAAAAATTTAGACATTTAACCAAAACAGACTGCCAATTTTACCCTTTTATTTTGTTGGCAAGTAAATTGACCAAAAGGCAATTCAACAATAATTATTATGGAAGATAAAGAAATACTAGAGAAAAACGATACAATCAACGACACAATCGACATTAACACTGACGAAAATGCAGCTGGTTCTACACATTTAAACCAAGAAGTAGCAGAAGAGAGTGAACTAGAAAAATTGACTGCGGAATTGAGCGAGCAAAAGGATAAATACCTTCGTTTGATGGCAGAGTTTGATAACTTTAGAAGAAGAACCGCTAAAGAACGTCTAGACCTTATTCAAACTGCTGGAAAGGACATCGTAGTTAGCCTTTTAGATGTATTGGATGACTGCGATCGTGCAGAAAAACAATTAAAATCTAATGCAGATATTACTGTACAAAAAGAAGGTGTTCAATTGGTATTCAACAAAATCCGTTCTACACTTCAGGCTAAGGGAGTTAAAGCTATGGAAAGCATTAATGCTGACTTTGATGTAGAAAAACACGAAGCTATTACAGAAATACCTGCGCCAAATAAGTCTCAAAGAGGAAAAGTTATTGACGAAGTAATGAAAGGGTATTATTTGAACGATAAAATTATTCGTTTTGCGAAAGTGGTTGTAGGAAAGTAGGTGAACATGATACAAGTTACTGGTTACTGGTTTCAGGATACAAGTAACCTGAAACCAGTAACCAGTAACCTAAAATAAATTATTATGAAGAGGGATTATTATGAAATATTAGGTGTTTCAAAAGGGGCTTCTGCCGATGAGATAAAAAAGGCTTATCGTAAGGTAGCCATGCAGTTTCACCCTGACAGAAACCCAGGAGATAAAGCCGCAGAAGATAAGTTTAAGGAAGCTGCCGAGGCTTACGAGATATTAAGCGATGCGGATAAGAAAGCAAAGTACGATCGCTTTGGTCATCAAGCATTTGGTCCTGGTACTGGCGGTGGTGCTCGTGGCGCTTCTAACATGGAAGACATATTCAGCCAGTTTGGTGACATCTTTGGCGACGATGCTTTTGGAAGCTTCTTTGGCGGTGGTCGTGGTGGCGCAAGAGGTGGCGGCGGTGCTAGGCAGCATGGTAGCAGGGGGAGTAACCTTAGGATAAAAATGAAACTAACCCTTGAGGAAATTGCTACAGGGGTTACTAAGAATGTAAAAGTAAAGAAATACGTATCCTGTAATACCTGCAATGGTAGCGGTGCAAAGGATAAAAATAGCGTTCAGAACTGTTCAACCTGCCATGGTAGTGGTCAGGTAAAAAGGGTAACTAACACTTTCTTGGGTCAGATGCAAACAGTAACAGCTTGTCCAACCTGTCATGGTGAAGGGCAAACGGTTACGGCTAAGTGTGGATCTTGTAAGGGGGAGGGACGTATTTACGGTGAGGAAACAATTAGTATAGATATTCCTGCGGGTGTACAAGAAGGGATGCAGTTAAGCATGAGTGGCAAGGGTAATGCTGGCGAACGTGGCGGTCCCAATGGTGATTTGATTATTCAGATAGAAGAAGAAAATCACCACGAGTTACACAGGGATGGATTGAATGTAGCCTACGATTTATATCTCTCTTTCCCTGATGCAGCTTTTGGAACAAGTGTAGAAGTACCTACTATCGATGGACGTGCTAAAATAAAGATACCAGCAGGAACTCAGAGTGGTAAGATATTTAGACTAAAAGGAAAAGGGTTCCCCGAGGTACAAGGTTATGGAAGAGGCGATCAATTGGTTTATGTAAACGTTTGGACACCGCAAGACCTAAGCAACGAAGAAAGGTCTTTACTTGAGAAATTGAGTACTAGTAACAACTTTAAACCCAAACCAGATAAGAACAACAAGAGTTTCTTTGAGAGGGTAAAAGAGGCTCTTAATTAATAAAGTATATAAAAAAGGCTATCACAACATAAAGTGATAGCCTTTTTTCATAATACATATTTCTCTTACGCTATTACTGCACTAAAGTATGCACCCTAAGAGCCATATTCCCCCTTCTTGGTTACCCAACGGGCGAAGAAATAAGCAGTCATTGCTCTTTGAGAAAGCAGTAGATTATTGTCTTCTGCAGAAAAGTTGAGGAAATGTTGTGTACTACTAACAATCAGGTGTGCAACAATCACATACCTTGTTTTCAACGTAAAATTGGATATATGAATGTTGCAAACCTGAATGTAGTTAGTATAGATGTAGGATACCAGTTAAAAACTGGTTCGATGAAGAGACCCAAGTGATAGCGGCTATTGCCGAGCCGTTGCGCTAAGGGTGTTCTGTTGCGATGCGGTACCCAGCTATAGAGACGGATGATAACCCGTCTTAGGCAGCACGCCTTTCTGCCACCGCACCTGTCCTCACGTAAGTGTTTGCTACAATCAAATAGCTATTATAAAAATGTCACTAAATAGGGGTAGCTATTTTAGCGAAGCCACAAGTGAAACACTTGCGGTAGCCCTGCTAGATTTTAGCGATTGACGCGGACTAGCAGGGGAACACGTGCGGTAGCCCTGCTAGATTTTAGCAATTGACGAGGACTAGCTGGGGCTATTTACTGTGATTGGCAAAATGTTTTTTACAGATGCCTGATAAGTGTTCCATTTTCTTGACGGAGTTCATTTTTTCCTTTGTTTGTT
>JANYEX010000056.1 GCA_025359725.1 Chitinophagaceae bacterium
AAAAAAGATTTCTCTAGCCAGAAAGGTCTTATTCATTTGGTAGGCGAACGTAAAAGTTTGTTGAGCTATATGCAAAAGAATGACCTAATGGGTTATCGTGCGCTAATCGAAAAATTAGGTTTAAGAAAATAAGCCGCTTCCCCTTTACAAAAAAGGGGAGGAGGATATATTCATATAAGTTTCTTGTAATTAAGAACTATATGCAAATCCCAACTTCTCTTAGATGTTGGGATTTGTGTTTTTATTTCAATCTACATTCCACTCACAAAGCTTTGCCTAATACATCAAGTTTGCCGGCATGGCATTAATTTACAGAAATGTTATCACAACCGATACAATCAAGTTTCTTATTACCCGATGGTTCTGAAGTAATCATCGAAACAGGTAAGATGGCTCGTCAGGCAGATGGGTCAGTTACAGTTCGTCAAGGCAACTGTATTTTATTAGCAACTGTTGTTGCCAACAAAGACCCTAGGGAAGGGCAGGATTTCTTTCCTTTGAGCGTTGATTACCAAGAAAAGTTTGGTTCTGCAGGGCGTATCCCAGGTTCTTTCTTCAAGAGGGAAGCCCGGTTGAATGATTATGAAATATTAACCAGCCGTTTGATAGATAGGGCTCTTCGTCCTTTATTTCCAGAAGATTATTTCTGCGATGTACAGGTATTGATAAGCCTAATATCCAGCGACGCTGAAATTATGCCCGATGCGTTGGCTTGTTTGGCTGCTTCTGCGGCTTTGGCAGTTTCCGATATTCCGGTAAAGGAAATCATTTCCGAAGTGCGTATTGGTCGTTTGAATGGTCAATTTATTGTAAATCCTACCAGAAGCCAATTAGAGAAGGCCGATATGGAATTTATCATCGCAGCTACTGAAAAGAACCTGATGATGGTGGAAGGTGAAGCAAAAGAATGTAGTGAAGAGGATTTGGTAAAAGCTTTGCAAATTGCACATGATGCTATCCGTATTCAAATAAAGGCACAAGAAAAACTTGCTGAACTAAAAGGAATCACTGCAAAGAGAGATTATAAAAAGCCAGTTGAAGATTTAGAAATAAAAGCAAAGGTTGAGGCTTTTGCCAAAGATAAAATCTACCAAATTTCTCGTAAAGGATCTGCCAAGCACGAAAGAAGTGATGCTTACAGTGCATTGAAAGATGAATTGATAGCTAGCCTTGGCGAAGAAGTTACTGACGCTCAAAAGAAACTAGCTAAGAAATATTATGCTGACTTACAATGGGAAGTGGTAAGAAGTATGATTATAGACGACCGCTTCCGTTTGGATGGCAGAAAGCTGGATGAGGTTCGTCCTTTGGCAATGGAAGTGGATTTCTTGCCTGGGCCACATGGTTCTGCATTGTTTACCCGTGGAGAAACACAGTCATTAACCACTGTTACTTTCGGTACGCCATTAGATGAATTGTTGGTAGAAAGTGCTGCTAAGTCTGTAGATAGCAAATTCTATTTGCACTATAACTTCCCTCCATTCAGTACTGGTGAAGTGAAAATGATGCGTGGCCAAAGCCGTCGTGAGGTTGGTCATGGTAACCTAGCACAACGTTCTCTAAAACAAATGATGCCAGGTAGCGAGTATGCTTATACTGTACGTGTGGTGAGTGATATTTTAGAAAGTAACGGTTCATCATCAATGGCTACTGTTTGTGCGGGTTCTCTTGCATTGATGGATGCGGGTGTGCCAATTCCTAAGCACGTAAGTGGTGTGGCAATGGGATTGATTACCCGTGAGGATAACAAATATGCAATCCTTACAGATATATTAGGTGATGAAGATCATTTGGGTGATATGGACTTTAAGGTTACAGGTACACGTGATGGTATTTGCGGCGTGCAGATGGATATTAAGGTAGATGGTTTGAGTATGGATGTAATGCGTGAAGCATTGGGTCAGGCTCGTGCGGGTCGCTTACACATTTTGGATGCCATGTACGAAACCATTACTGGTGCACGTGCAGAAGTGAAACCACACGCTCCAAGGGTTATCAAGCTTATCATCGACAAAGAATACATTGGTGCTGTAATCGGGCCAGGTGGTAAGGTGATACAAGAAATACAAAAAGAAACGGGTACTACCATCAACATTACTGAAGTTGGTAATACGGGTGAAGTGAGCATCTTCTCTAGCAATAAGGAAGCTGTAGAAAAGGCATTGAACTGGGTGAAAGGTATCGTAATGGTGCCAGAAGTTGGAACTATTTACGATGGAACGGTGAAGAGCATTAAAGAATTTGGTGCTTTTGTAGAGTTCTTACCTAAGAAAGAAGGTTTATTGCACATTAGCGAAATAAGCTGGAAGCGTCTGGAAACGATGGAAGGTGTATTAAGAGAAGGCGATAAGATTCAGGTTAAGTTGATGGACATTGATCCTAAGACTGGTAAATTCAAGCTAAGCCGTAAAGCTTTGTTACCAAGACCAGAAGCAAATTCATAGTCTGTAGAATAGATAAAATTGAAAAGCCCATACTTTTAATAGTGTGGGCTTTTTTGTGCTTTATGCAGTTATCAACTTGTTCTACTAGTTAGCACGAGTGCCCAGCTATGCTGAACAATTGGTTGCTATATGGATAATATGCACTAGGTAATCAGCCACAATTAATTTTAAGATTAATTATCTCTATTTAAAATTAAAACTATAATCATAAATGCAAGATAATTGTGGCTGACTACTTAGGTTGATAAATACCTTGTTTATCTGCAAGTTCGAGCGGCGCTTCGCTAACATGACTGGGATAAGATGTTGTTCGAACCAAGCTTTAAATGATTTCAGGGATTAGAATGATTAGCGCAGGGTACAATCTTTTAAAATCAGTTTAATCCTATAAATTTTGGTTCAGATAGTTTCTTTTCGGTAAAACCTCTACGAAGTGACGGGGATGGGGTGGTTCAGTCTGCTTACTCCCATCCAAATTGCGCTTGTTATCTTTTACGTAACGCCAATAGTACTACCGCTAAAGCAAAATGGATTATTAATTTGACGTTCTCCGTCATTAATTCAGCGTGTTGCGCCATAAATCACGCGTGTTGCGTCACGTGGATGCGCATCCACGAGGCGTGGAAGCGAATCTACGCGACGTGAAAGCGAATCTACGTGACGTGGATGCGCGTCCACGTCTCCAAAACGCGCATCCACGTCATTAATCACGCGTAATTTATGGCGCAACACGCGCGTTTTTCGGACAAAAACCCTATTTTGTAAAATATAACAGATGGAACTAGGCCATAAACAAACAGATTTGGCGGGTATTCGCTCTCATTATTGATGATCAAATGTTAAAATTTGAAGGGGGCTAAAGAACCTAAAGTATTGATACTAGCCTTTGTTATAGATATGTTCTTTATTTACTACGGCTTTTTTTTCTTTTTTCTGAAAAATAAATTGTGCATTATCCAAATAAAGCTTTGACCTTTATGGAAGGAACTTTATTACAAAAACTAGTTTCTAACACTTGCCATGGAAATTTATAGGATGCCTACCTTACCCTCAAAATTCAACAAATTACAAAACACTACCGTTAGCTTAATCGTGTTGAAGGGTGAATCTACTTACGGAATGACGGCTACAGAAGTATCTGATATTGTTGCGTACCGCACTAATTATGCGGTACTATATGCGGCATCAACTGCAAAAATGACAAAGAATGAGACCTCTACCAAAAATAGAGATGAAAATCAGGCACTATACATTCCTGCGTTGGAACTTGTTTTTAATAACCACCTTATTAATAACCCTGCTATTTCTGCTGCTGATAAGACAGCAATGGGCATTCATGAGATGGGTACAGTAGGTACGCCAGTGCCAGACCCCACTCAGGCACCGGCGGTAGTAATTAGTTATGGCGCGCCGTTGCGGCATATTATTAAAATGCGCAATGCTGCTACAGGCAGAATAGGCAAGCCAAAGGGAGTTGGTTTCATGGAAATGTGGAGTAAGATTGGCGACCCAGCACCAATGGGTTTGCTAGATGCTACTGTAAAGGTAAATATCGGTAAATCGGGTATGGCTATCACATATCTACTATCCCAAAAAGGGATGACTGTCTATTATTTTGCCCGTTGGGTAACTAAAAAAGGCAGCTACGGCCCTTGGGGTGCATTCTTTAGTGCAGTAATAGCGTAAGAGAAATAGGAATTATAAACTATTAAATATGAACGAAGAGGCTTAGTTAGGATAAAGAACGGAAGAGTCGGTAGGAACGGGAATCGCAAGTGAGCAACTAAAACTAGCGATTATCGTTCCTCACGATTGCCGTTTTCAAATAATAACCAAACATTTCACTTACTTTTATTCCATGAACATAGATATTACTGCCGAAATAGATTTTAGAACGGCAAGAAGTAGTGGAAGTGGCGGACAAAACGTTAACAAGGTAGAGACAATGGTGGAGGGCAGATGGGATATAAACGCATCACCGTTAGTTAGCGATGTACAAAAAGTACTTATCTATCAACGATTATCCAACAAAATAACTAGCGAAGGGTTGTTATTGGTAAAATCGCAAACTGCTAGGACACAACTGGAAAACAAAGCTAATGTGATTGCGAAAATGAATGAATTGATAAATCATTCCCTCATAAAAAAGAAGATTAGGATAGCTACACACCCCAGCAAAGCCGCCAAAGAAAAGCGGATAGAAGGGAAGAAAAAGAACGCAACCATCAAGCTTCAACGGAAAAAGGTTAACCATGAATCGTAAAATCTTGAGGAACGTGAATCGCAAGTTTATTATGTTTTGCCTTTGCTTATAGAAATTGGGCAACATGTATGCTACTTCAAGTTTACACTTGCGATTCACGTTCCTTTAGATTACCGATTAAAAAAAAGGCATGCGCTTCATCATATCACTACTTACGCTCTTGGCTTTCATTGCCGTTTCGTGGGAGAATAAAGAACCTTCTACCAAGGTTATTGGCAAGCCTATTCCTTTTATTATTCCTAAAGGGTGGCCAAAGCCAGTATATGATTTTAAGAAGAATCCCATTACCGAAGAGGGTTTTGAACTAGGGCGAAAACTTTTCTATGATGGTCGGTTGAGTAAGGATGGCAATGTTCCTTGTGCTAGTTGCCACCAACAGTTTTGCGCTTTTGCCACGTACGATCATAACCTTAGTCACGGCTATAATAATTCCTACACTATCCGCAATACGCCAACCCTATTTAACTTGGCATGGACAAAAGATTTTATGTTGGATGGGCGTATTCATAAACTAGAACTGCAACCCATTGCTCCCATAACTGCCCCCAATGAGATGGCGCAAAACATGGATAGTATCATTCTTAAACTACAAAAAGATAGTGTTTACAAACGGATGTTTACCAAGGCTTTTGGCAGTTCAACCATTACATCTCCAAGAATATTGAAGGCACTCACACAGTTTATGTTGTTGCTAGTAAGTAGTAATAGTAAGTACGACAAAGTGATGCGCGGTGAGGCAAAGTTTATACTACCCGAACAATTGGGTTATGAAATATTTGAAAAGAAATGTGTTTCTTGTCATTCTGAACCAATGTTTACCGACTATAGTTATCGGAACATAGGCATGAAAGTAGATACTTACCTAAAGGATTCTGGCAGGATGCGCGTTACGGGTAGGAGAGAAGATTCGTTAAAATTTCGTGTGCCGAGTTTGCGCAATGTTGCTTTTTCTGCTCCTTACGGGCATGATGGAAGATTTTTTAGTTTGATAAATGTATTTGAGCATTACAGAAAGGGAGTTATTGATGGTCCGACAACTGATAGTCTTTTGCGCCACAAGATGCCTTTGAGTAATTATGAGATAGGACAATTAACTGCCTTTCTCTATTCGCTAAGTGATACTACCTTTTTGAAGGATAAACGTTTTGCCGACCCGAGTAACCCTACCGCATTTCCTTCGTTTATTCACCTTCACTAATCTTACATTTGCGACTTTAGCTGACCTATTATATTTTACACTATTGAGTAACATAAAGAAATTAGCATCGCAGACAATGTGGTATGGATTAAGTTCCATAGCGGCAAGGTTTATTAATTATTTATTAACGCCCTTCCTTACCTACTCGCATGTTATCAAAACATCAGACTTTGGAAAGATGGGACTTATATATTCCGCCCTTCCTGTACTGAATGTATTATTTACGTATGGCTTCGAAACTGCCTATTTCCGTTTCTCATCCCGCGAGGAATACAAACAAACTATTTACAGTACTACTGCCATTTCCTTGTTCGTTTCTACGATTATATTCACTGTTTTATTATGGTTCAATCAAGCATGGATAGGCAGTGCTACAGGTCTTTCGAACATACCACAACTGATAAAATTAAGTATCCTAGTTATCGCTTTCGATACATTAAGTACTATTCCCTTTGCTAAACTACGACAGGAAGGGCGACCCGTAAAGTTTGCCATTGTTAAGATTCTAGGTATTACTATTAATATGTTTCTTACTTGGTTCTTTATTGGTTATTGCGCTGGCACACTAGAAAAACATCCAGATAGTATTGTAAAACTAGTCTATCACTCCGAGATTAATCCTATTGTTTATGTGGTTTTGGCTAACCTTGTGCAGTCAGTATTTACATTGCTTTTATTATTTTCGGAAGTTAGATTAATACGCTTCAGATTCGATACTAAGCTATGGAAAGAGATGATGGTTTATTCCCTGCCATTATTGATTGTTGGTTTTGGCGGCATTATTAATGAAACTTTTGATAGATTAATGCTGAACAAATGGCTACCTGGCACACAAGAATTTAAAGAAGCGCAAGTGGGAGTTTACAATGCCTGTTACAAACTTTCTATACTCATAACCTTATTTATCCAAGCCTTTAAGATGGGGGCAGAACCCTTCTTTTTCAAACAGGCAGAGAGTGCAAACCCTCAGCGTACTTATGCCCGCGTAATGAAATTCTTTATACTCGTTATCACGGTTATGTTCTTGGTGGTAAGTCTTTACCTACCTATCTGGAAATACTTTGTCGGCCCTCAATACAGGGTTGGACTAACCGTAGTACCCATTCTTTTATTAGCCAATATCTTCCTCGGTATCTATTATAACCTGAGCGTATGGTTTAAACTGAGCAACAAAACCATTGCAGGAACTTACATCACACTTATCGGAACCTCAATCACGCTGGTTGTGAATTATTTTTTTATCCCCACTTTCGGTTATATGGCGAGTGCGTGGGCTACCTTCCTTTGTTACGGAACAATGATGGTACTAAGTTTTGTTTGGGGACAAAAAGCTTACCACATCCCGTACGCCTGGAAGAAACTAGTAGCCTATATGGTTATAGTGATTGTATTTTTCTTTATCCAGAAAGGCCTCACCCTCCTTTGGGGCAACATTTGGTTCGGACTATCCATCTCTACACTCTTGGTATTCACCTATTGTTGGTTTATCTATCTGGTGGAACGAAAAGAGTTTAAGAAATTACCCGTAGTTGGCAAGATGATAAAGTAGGCACTTTATCATCTTGCGTTATTCCAAAATAAATATATAAGTTAATCAATTAAATAAAATCCTATTACAACTACTCCCAATCACCTTCCAAAGCATCAAAGGCTTTTACTTTTTTGGTGGGTTTAAACTGTATTATTCTGTAGTCTGCCAAGCCTAATGTTTTAAATGGGTCTTCATCTACAATATGGTTTATCTCTGCTAAATCTTCAGCATTAGCAAAAATTATTCCGCCATCCCTTGGCTCTTTTCTGCCAGAGGAAAGAAAATTTCCTGAGTGATAATACTTGTCCAAGTACTTAATGTGGGCTGCCATGTTTGCATCAATCTCTTCGGTTGATACCTTGTACGTAATTTCTATTATAAACATAAATTGTTTTTTATTTTCATCAAAAGTAAAGTAATACCTAAACTAACTTACTGACTAATATCATACTGATTAAAACCAATAGCTACTACTAAAGTTTTGATTTGTAAAGAAATTCTGATTGAAGAATAGCCTAAAAGCAGTGCAATTAGTTGAAAAGCGTCTACGCTAAGCCCAATAAATGAACCGCTAAATGGCAGATTGCTTGTGATTTAGGTGTTAGCAACCTATTAAAAATTAAAATGAGTGACTAAAATAATTTTGTTCAATCAATCAAAAACCAATACTTACTTTTATAGAATATTATGACAAAGAAAACATTCAGCTTATTTATTCTCTTATCAGTGCTTATCTATGCAAAAGCACAGTTATTAGTACCCAAAGAAACGTTTACCAAAGCAGATACTTTGAGGGGTAGTGATAATGAAAATAGAAATTGGTGGGATGTGCTGAAGTATGGCATTGCGGTAACGCCAGACTTTAATACAAAAACAATTGATGGGATGTGTTTTATCACATTCAAAGTATTGAAAGAAGGTAAAATAATGCAGTTAGATCTTCAAGATTCTTTGGTAATGGATTTTGCATCCATTGATGTAGGGAAGAGTATTAATAGACCAAACTATAGTCTTGACAATGTTACTTATTGTGATGTTTTAAAAACTGGTAGTGTGTATTATGTAAATGTGCCATATTTAAAAGTAAATACCATACAAACATTAAAAATAAAATATCACGGCAAACCTCGGGAAGCAGTAAAGCCACCTTGGGATGGCGGTTGGATATGGACAAAAGATAGTTTGGGTAATCCTTGGATGAGTGTGGCCTGCCAAGGATTAGGTGCAAGCAGTTGGTATCCTTGTAAAGACATTCAGAGTGATGAGCCAGATTGGGGCATGAATCTATCGATTCTTGCTCCTGACTCGCTTACTGTAGTTAGTAATGGCAGGCAAGATCTTTTTTATGATAAAATTGATATTAGATTGAGAAAATGGGTTGTCAGAAATCCCATCAATAACTACAACATCATCCCCTATATTGGTAAATACGCAAACTTTACGGATACTTTAATGGGTGAAGGTGGTAAGCTCGATTTAAGCTATTGGGTACTGAGGTATAACCTAGAAAGAGCTAAGAAACAGTTTACACAGGTTAAACCGATGCTGCATTGTTTTGAATATTGGTTTGGCAAATACCCTTTTTATGAGGACAGTTACAAGCTGGTAGAAGCCCCACATCTGGGTATGGAACACCAGAGTGCGATTGCTTATGGCAATGGTTTTCACAACGGTTATCGTGGTTCTGACCTTAGCGGGTCTGGTTGGGGAAAGAAGTGGGATTTTATTATTATTCATGAAAGTGGACACGAATGGTTTGGCAACAGCATTACCTCTAAAGACCTTGCCGACCAATGGATTCACGAGAGTTTTACTATGTATTCGGAGGTTTTATATACCCAATGGATGTTTGGAAAAGAGGCTGGCAACGATTATTGTGTAGGATTGAGAGGCAGAATACAAAACGACAAACCCATTGTTGGGCCGTATGGGGTAAACAAGGAAGGCAGTGGCGATATGTATTACAAGGGTGCCAATATGATACATTCTATCAGGCATATCATAAATAATGATAGTCTTTTTAGGCAGATACTCAGGGGATTGAACAGAGAGTTTTATCATCAAACAGTTACTGCAAAACAAATTGAGGACTATATGATAACCAACAGTGGTATCGACCTACAGGCTGTCTTCAATCAGTATTTAACAACAACCCAAATACCTACTTTAGTGTATAAATCAGATAAAAAGACTTTTTCTATAACCCTTCGTTGGACAAATTGTATTAGTAGTTTCAATATGCCCATTACCATTCCTTCAACCAATAAAAGAATAAATATTACTATGGAAAATAGTACTGTCTCACTGACCAAAGAGGAATTTAACTGGTTTACTAAAACGAACTTAGTGAGGGATTATTTAATTGAGGTAGAGAGTGAATAAATGAGTTCTACCACTAGACCTCATTCCAAAATACATAAGGCTGTTGCATATCTCAATTGGAAGGTGTTTTCTTTTAGATTGACAATAGCAGCAATTATCAACCATGTCTTATGATAATTTTTGTGTTTCCCTCTGTATGTCAGTTGTGTTATTTCAAAAATCTTACACTGTCTATTTTATGTTCAATGTGGATTCTTTGTTTCGCCAGAATGGTATTTTCCGCCTTCTGTTCTTTTGTTAGGGGATGTAGCTTTGTGGCTTTATGCCTTGAAAGCCACTATCTGCCCTTATTCTATATTGTTAGTATATTTTAATTCCCGCTTTTTTAAACAACGTATAGTCGTGTACAGCATCTTTATCGCATCTGACAGCCTTGTTTAGTCCTGTTATTAAGCCGCATAAGGAATATCAAATAATCAACTCAAACAGCTTCTAAAGCTAAATAAGAATAATTGGGACTTATATTTCAAATGATTAGTAAAAGTAGTGGTTTATCTTTTGAAACATTGTCAAGAGCTTGTTTGTGGTTATTTGTCTTATTACAAGGGTGTGTAAATAATTTTCGCCCTAAGCGGGCAGTTTTTGTTTAGTAAGCAGCGTAATATTGCCCCATTGCTAATTCAGATAAACTGTTTTGAGATTAATCATATTTCACGCCCCTTTTAAACTCCACCTTTGTCAAGACAATTTCACCCTGTTGTGTATTAATGTTCTATGCGCCGATTCTATTGCCCCCGAACCAATTATATCTGCGCCTATTGTCTTGTAATAATTATAATCCATCCTTTTTTATTTGACTCATAATAACTTATTAATTCATTTGCAGCTTCCATATTCAATGTCTTTATCATGCTGATGTTATCAATAACACTGGCAACATCGCTTCCTGTAGCAATTCTTTTTGTTGATTAATCCATTTGTCCCTTTCAGCTTTATCTGGAAACACTTTTGCACAGCTTGACCCGTAGTAATCCATCACTTTGTTCACCTGCATCGTGTTTATCTCAATGCCAAGAAACCGTTTCAGTATGTCATTACTTTTTTCGTACACATTTAACTGTCAGGCATAAGCAACCAAATTTTGCAACAGAGAACTCATCTGAAACCCATTCACTTTTTGACTGAATGAATGAGAACAGTTAATGGTTATCTTGCCCATGGTCGTCAGTAAAGTTTTTTACGCTTGTCCTGACTCAGAGTCCCCAAGTTTTTTTCTAGAATCTCTTTGCCCATTTTGTGCAAAATAGAGATAAAGTCCTTCTCGTAATCATAGAAGTTATCCAACTTATTCAAGTCATTTATTGAATCATAATGCTTTGCTGCCAATTCAAGATATTCCGCTTTTGTTATATCTACGTTTACCATATAAACGTATAAAGGCGAAAATTATTTATGCACCCTTCAAGTCTGCAACACATTTTTTTTCTTTAAACACCTAGAATCATAGAGTTTTGGAAAACATAGCTTATGTTTTGTTTCTATGTTCCCCATGACTCTATGCTCCTATGTGTTTGTTTTTTTTCTTTATGTTGAAAAGCAGAATGTGTTTAATATAGTTTAGAATGTATTCTGTGGAAAAATTCCGCTGCGGAATATGTTTTTGCCACAAAGGCACAAAAACAGAAAGAAGCACTAGGTATTACCTTTTTCTTTTTTCTTCCCTTAGTGCCACTTTGGGTCTCAGGGTCTTTGTGGCGAAATCTAAGCGTAGATTCTAATCAACTACCGTAATTTTTTGGTGTTTTAAACTGCTGCTATAGTCGTTGAAATTACGCGCTCAATCTTTAAAACCTCTAAATTAATTTCTTAACGCACTTCCTTAATTCGGGTAAAACCTCGGCCTCAAACCAGATATTACGTGCCTGCCATATATTGTTTCGGGGCGAAGGGTGGGGGAGAGGAAGGTACTTGGGTAGGTAGGTATGGTACTGCTGTACGGTGGCAGTTAAAGTTTCCTTTGCCTCATCTTTTAAATAATAGTTTTGGGCGTACTGACCAACCAATAAAATTAATTTCACCTTGGGCATCAACTCAAACAACTGATGATGCCACAAGGGTGCACACTCAGTACGGGGGGGTAAATCGCCCGATTTGCCAGTGCCAGAATAACAAAACCCCATGGGTATTAAAGCAATCTTTTCGGCATTGTAAAAGGTTTCTTTGTCGATGCCCATCCAAGCACGTAGGTTGTCGCCACTTTTGTCGTTCCACGGAATGCTGGTGTTATGTACCACACGCCCAGGTGCCTGTCCAACAACCACTATTTTACTATTTGCACTAGCCGCCATTATAGGGTTAGCACCCAGTTCTAGTTGCTTATCGCATACTTTACAATTCTTTATTTGTAGTAATAAATTTTCCATAATGGTGTATAAGCTGTCGAAAGTAGTGGTATTTGGATTTGTAGGGCAAATGAATATTTACGCCGATGGTCTTTGACGCCATATAAGGGATAGTTCACTTATTTATAGAAAGGAATTTAGAAGGATATTGTGGGAAGAAAAAAGAACTTTACAGTTAACGAAAATTAAATTAAACTAAATTTAGTGTCGTTAAAAGTAAGCATGTTATCATCAGTAAACAATATGTTCAAAGTATGAACAGTTTATCAGTAAAGCGTTTGAGTAAAAGTTGGTGAGTAAATCTATTCCAAGTAAACTACTCACCTAATCATTCACTAGAATTTTGATTTCTAGTGAATAGTTTGGTATGATACCAAACAAAAATCCCCTGTAAACACGTTCATTTACAGGGGATTGATGAGATTTGACTAATTAATAGCGGACCGGACGGGACTAATAATACTGCACTCAAAAACACCTGTAATCTCTACAATCCTTTGCATATAAGCATTTCATTGAAACCATAACTTTATCCGATGCAGAAAAAAGTATTGTAATGTGTACAATGTTTACCCCATTGTTTACCCCAGTCTGCACTTTATTGCGTATATTTACATATAACACAATAATAAAATGGCTAGTATATCGATAGTTTTCCGCAAAGATAAAGTCAATAAAAAAAGGTGAAGCACCTATACACTTTCGAATCATCAAGGATAGAAAAGTTAGTTACATAGCTTCCACTATTTTAATTCCGGAAGACAGTTGGGATAGTGTCAAAAATAAAATAAAACCCAAGCATCAGAATAGTGCTTGGTTAAACTCTATGCTCACAAATAAGTTCGCAGAATTACAGGATAATGTTTATGAGTATGAGACCAATAATAAATCATCAACAACAAAACAATTGAAGGAAAATATCTTTGGCAAGAAGCCAGAGGATTTCTTTTATTTCGCAGATGAAGCTTTAGCGAAATATAAGTCAGAGGGTAAAATAAGTACTTTCATTACGCACAATTCAACTATTACTACTTTAAAGGACTATGTAAAAGTTGGCCATATTATGTTTCAGGACATAACCCCTGATTTCTTAGCAAAGTATGAGCGTTACTTACAAACACACCAAAATCTAAAAATCAATACAATACACAAGCATTTAAAATTCTTACGTAAGTTATTTAATGATGCACTTCGTTTGGACAAAATA
Source organism: Chitinophagaceae bacterium (assembly GCA_025359725.1). GTDB lineage: Bacteria > Bacteroidota > Bacteroidia > Chitinophagales > Chitinophagaceae > Parasediminibacterium. The sequence continues at coordinate 13,368 of JANYEX010000056.1, forward strand.
GAATATCAACACAACCCATTTACAAAGTTTAAATTGAGGTTAGAGAAAACACAACGCCACTTTCTTTCAGATGAAGAATTGTCGGCAGTTGAAAATGTAGTTACAGTCCCTGGCGAAAAAATGGACTTACATAAAAATATGTTCATTTTTGCAGCCTACACTGGAGGCTTGAGGGTTTCAGATGTTCTCAAATTAAGGTGGCAAAATTTTGATGGCTGCCACTTAAACATTGCTATTCACAAAACCAAAACACAACTTACAATCAAATTACCAAATAAGTCTTTGGAAATCATTAACAAATACCATTCATCGGAAACTAAACCAATGGACTTTATTTTTCCAATGATACCAAATGATACTGATTTAGATAATGCACAAATATCTTACAACCAAATTTCTAGTGCTACTGCATACGTAAATAAGAACCTTAAATTTATCGCAACTAAGGCAGGGCTTGATAAACCGCTTTCTTTCCACATTAGTCGCCATACATGGGCTACTAGAGCTTTAAGAAAAGGTATTAGTATAGATAAGGTTTCAAAGCTTATGGGGCATGCACAGCTTAGAGAAACCCAGATTTACGCAAAAATTATCAATTCAGAACTTGACAAAGCGATGGATGTTTTTAACAATTAACTAATATGCTAAAATTAATAATAAACCGTGACAAACACATCGACGATGAATTGTATGAAGTAATACTTTCCGAGTTAGTCAAAACAACCGTTCAGTATTATACATGTATGATGCTACTTAATAACCAGCCTATTGATTATTCTTTTCTTGAAAACTATATGTTAAGCACGCTTAATACGCACTTTACTAATTATGTAGAGGATAAAATTAACAGAATTGATAATGTCAATAGGTCAGTATCATTTCTAAAAGAAGCAACTATTTTATTCGAAAACCTTGATAAGGCACCTAAGGAACATCGCTTTTTATTCAATTATTTATTATTAAGAACATCAGGACGTAAGTCAAACTCAAAAATCGATGAAGTAGAAACAAAATTTATAACAGAAGTAGCAAATATATTCTGTAGAAACTTTTATGTGTTCACAATAACATTAAGAAAAAGAAGTGACAATTTAATAATGTCCCCATTTTTTGTGAGACAAGAACCAACTACAAAAAGCAATTTGCCATCACATTATTTTGATATGCATTTGAATGAAATAGCATTTTCAAAAAATAGTAAAACAGTAGCTGATTACAAACTCTATCTGGAGATGAATTGTGAAGAATTTGAAAGAGAGGTAACAGAAAATTTTTTATATCTAGATCAAGAAGACCGTCGTTTTTATTGGAATAAACTTCATAATGAATCTATTAGAATGAAACCACAGCAGGAAACTGACACTGTTTCATTTGATGCTTTATTAGCAAGATTCAATGTTGTAAATCTTAATGAAGAAATAATGTCTGATTCAATTCTTTCTGATATTCTAAATCACACAAGAAAGGAATATTTGGAAATTGATGGTAATCTAGGAAGTGAAGAGTATTGCAAAATTCATGACATTTTTGTATGTTACTATCAAAATAAGTTTTTCAATGAAGTATTAATATTTATCGATAAACAGTATTTCGATTCATCAATCATTTTAAACACAATCCCACTCCCACTACAACCCCAACCCATCCCCCACAAAAAACTAAAAGTAAATATCACCGTTCCACAGCTTACCTTCTTATTCAAAATGCTAAACGACTTAAAACCAGACATTTTCGATATTGAAACAAAAAAAGAACTCAGTAATTTCATTGCAAACAAT
>JANYEX010000092.1 GCA_025359725.1 Chitinophagaceae bacterium
AAAAAATCTTTTTAAAATAAAACCCCATTCCTAAAAAACATTCCCTACTTTCACCGTGTCGATAAAACAATATTCAATTACGGCTTATAAAAGTCACCCATTCTTTCTCTTTTCGGTTATCCAACGCTACTATCCACACTAAATTGGGCTTTTTAGCGACCTCCCCGGATACAAAAACCGTTTCTTTCTTGGTAAATTAGTTCTTTCTCAAAAGCAATTTGGCTTGTTTCGGTCTAAAAATCACGTATTTCAAGCAACGAATCATCTCGTGCAAGTAACGAATCATCTCGTGCAAGTAACGAATCATCTCGTGCAAGCAACGAACCATCTCGTGCAAGCAACGAATCATCTCGTGCGAGTAACGAAATATTTGGTTTAGACAAGGAAATACGCAGAAAAAGCTAACTAAGAAGCGTAAAAAAGCAGTGGGGGCGGTTACTCCGATACAAAATACCGCACAAACCCCAAATTAAACACCCTGCGGGATAGGGCTATACGGTGTTGATAGCCCAACAAAATATCCTTAAACAGCAAACGGGTGTGCACAACAAGACAGGCACTTATTTTTTAATAGTTCAATACGTAATATTATGGCTAAGAAATATTATTTGCCCTTGGGCGATAAGGATTTGGGCGTATGGTTGAGCAATTTAGCGGTAGGCGTGGCTGCATTGCCTGCTGCTTGGGGCACTGCCATCACTGGCAACGTTGCTTCTTTGCAAAACGATGCCGCTGCTTTCAACTACGAGTTGTTGTATATGGAAGCTGCCGAAAAGTTCTTTCATTCGTGTGTTGCCAACAAAGATGCGTTGCTGAGCGGACCAAACACTGGCATAGCCTCGGTTTTGCCCGTGTTCAACCCGCCCGCTGGGGCTGCGCCCACTGCCGTGAAGGCAGATATTGTGGGTAGGGTAATACCTTTTGTGCAGTTGCTAAAGCAGAACACTTTGTACACAGCAGCTATTGGCGAAATTTTGAAGGTTATTGGCGACGAAATTACCTTTGACCCCGCCACGGCAAAACCTACGTTGAAGCTGCTATACACGGGTGGCCACCCGCTGGTGAAGTACAATAAAAGCCACACGGAAGGTTTGTACTTATTTAGCATGAGGGGTAGCGAAACCGCTTTTAGCTTGTTGACTACTATTACCAAGGCTTCCTACGTGGATGCTCGCCCCAATTTGGTGATTGGTCAGGCAGAAACCAGAGAATACATGGGTTTCTACAAGCTTGGCGATGTGCAGATTGGCTTGGAAAGCGATGTGGTGAAGATTACCGTGTAGTGGTAAATAGAGCGTGATTAATGAAAAGCCCCCAGACAGTAATGTCCGGGGGCTTATTTTTTTTGCTGTTTGTATAATTTATGCAAACAAAGCGTATGTAAAGTGGCCTTGGGCACAAAAATATTGGTAGCAAAGGGCAATGTGGTTTAGCTGAAGAGCAACTGTAGGGGTATAAATAATTTTCGCAGACATCAAAACGCTGTAAGGGCTTTGAGCCTTTTTGGGGGTTAGCCATCGAATTGCTATAGCGAAAATCATTTATATACCTAAGCCAAAACCTTTTTACTTAGCCACATCCGTTCTAAACGGACTAGCTGGCAAACCTTCTTCATTATATAAATTGACTTGAGGACATAGTCTCCAACCCAACCGTACCGCTTCGGGATTATTGATGCCTTCGGCAGAAACGATTACTTTGTTGCCTTTGATGACTGCTGTTGCAGCAACAAACTTTTTGTCGGAACCAGCTATTACAAAGTCTTTCAAGTCACCATCTTTAGCAATCAATCCTTTGCCCGTATGGGTAAAACTTAGCTCAATAGTATTACCCACCACTTTCATTGATTGATAGATGGGTCCCATAAATTCTATCTTTTCTTTATAAACCAACCCTCTTGCCGCCAAAGCCAAACGCTCACCTACGGGCTGTTTATTGCCTGGATGAACATCCAAAGTATCATCGGCATCATTGATAACCGTCATAGAAGTATTGGGTATTTTTTGGTAAGTAAGCAATTGCGCTTCCCTCAATTCAGGTGTATGCCCCTTCCAACCTGGAATTTGAACAATCATAAAAGGAAAATCGCCAATGCCCCATAAGCTTCTCCAATTATTGATTAATGTAGGCAACAACGAACGGTATTGAATACCCTGCCCACCATTCGCCTCTCCTTGATACCACACCGCACCCTTGATGGCATAAGGAGCCAAAGGCGAAATCATCGTATTATACAAACCACTTGGGCCACCTCTTTCGGCTGGGGTAAGTGGCGCAGCAGGTTTACGGGGAATCTCCTTATGTGCTTCGGCAGCCTTGGCAGAATCTGCACTATATTTAGTCATTATCTTATCAATATCTTCTTTATACTTAGCTAGCTTACTTGGGAATTCAGCAAGGGCTTTATAATAATTATCCAATATTGGTTTGAGAAGGGGATTTGCTTCGAGAGAGTCTTTGCTAATCCAATTCTGGGCAGCCGTTCCTCCATACGAGGAGTTTATAATACCTATGGGGATCTTGATTTTCTTTTGTAATTCCCTTGCAAAAAGATAAGCCACAGCCGATAAATCCTTAACCGAAGTTGTATCGCAAACCAACCATTTACCGCCCGCATCTGAGACAGGTGCAGGAATATCATTACTTTTTTTTAAAGGAACTCTATACTGATGAATCATGGGATAATTAGCTGCATCTGCAATTATTTCCCCCACTTTTGGATAGTTCCCAATAGCCCTGATAGAGCGAACCGAAAAGCCCATATTGCTTTGTCCGCTACACAAAAACACATCGCCCACCAAGATATTCTTAATAGAAATCGTGTTGCTTCCAGTGATGGTCATGGTAAACGGACCACCTTCCTTTAGCGGTTTTAGTTTAGCCATCCATTTGCCATTTGTAGCCGTGGCAATAACTTTTTGTCCAGCGAACTCCACGGTAACTGTTTCGCCATCGCTAGCACTACCCCAAACTGGCACAGCAACGCCACGCTGCAAAATCATGTTATCTGTAAAAAGACTGTTGGGTTTTACCTGAGCAAAACCGCTTGCACAAAGCAAGAAAGAGAAAAGAATGATGACTGAATGTTTCATATTTACTATTTATTAAAAGTTTATTTACTAATGAAAAAGTGTTACACGTATAACCCAAAACTTATTACTTACTACTTAATAGGAAGCTCCCAATTATCTGTCCTAAACACCGCAGCAGGTAGACCAGCTTTATTCCAAAAGTTTAAATCAGGCCAAGGATGATCTGCCCATCCATACCTTACCGACTTAGGATTTGCAACATTCGGACTAGTTACCACGACTTTATCCCCTTCAATAGTTGCATTGCCAACATAAAACTTCTTGTCTTCACCAGCAATTATAAAACCAGAGAGGACAGTATCCTTGGCAACCAAGCCACCTCCAATGTGCGTGAAAGTAACTATTGCCTTATTCCCTTTAAACTCAACGCTTTTATATAACGGACCAGAATATTCTACCTTTTGGTTATAAGCCATTGCCTTTGCAGCCAATACTAATCTAGCCCCCAACGGTTCTTTTCTTTTATAATGAACATCTCCGTCGGGCTCTACTAAGTCTGTGGTTACCAACAAAGCCGTATTAGGTTCACTCAAAGCAGAACGTTGTGCATCACTTACAGTAGCAATGCCACTAGGCAAAGTTGGGTCAGTTGTTTTCTTTCTGTTAGGGCAAAGCTGTACAACAAA
>JANYEX010000131.1 GCA_025359725.1 Chitinophagaceae bacterium
CGTTGACCGTTTTCCGTTGACCGTTAACAGATTTCCGAATAAGAAGCCCTCAATGACTTGGTAGTTATTGAGGGCTTTTTTGTTGATGGAATCACTAGCTCGGGTTGCTTACTTGCGACTGTCGTTCCTAGCGATTACCGACAAAAAAAAATCGCAAGTGAGTTTCCTCATCTTGCGATTTTTTAATTTATACTGTTTATCATTTCATCAAAACATGATAACTTGTATTTAGTAATTCATAGTTCATAGTTCAGATTTACCGTATCAACACAACCGTTCCTTGCAGCGGCGGAATGTTGCCACCCGTGTCGCACTGTGCCTCTAGGGTATAGACATAAGTGCCAATTGGGGCATTCTTACCATTAATGGTTCCATCCCATCCTACAGAACTATCTTCCACCTGAATATTACTTTTCTCAAATACTACATCCCCAAACCTATTGTATATAGCAAAGCGTTTTATGGTTCTGATACCTCTTCCGCGAGGGTAGAACCTGCCATCAAACTGCGTTTTATCGCCTGGCGTAAAGGCTGAAGGCACATAAACAGATTGGGTACAAAACAACCGAATGTCGGAAGTATCCTCGGTGGTGCAGCCATATTTATTCTTCACAGTGACGGTATATTGAATATCCAAAAGAGGTGTTGCTGTTGGCGAAGCGCACTCCGTACAATCGAGATAAGTGGCTGGCGACCAAATGATGGTGTCGACATCTGGCGAAACAGTAGCACTTAACCTAGTAGAAGTACCCGTAGCTACTGGCACAACATGGTTTGTTGTTACGGTAGGGTACTGAATAATATTAACCTGAATATTTTTGGTAGTATTGAAGCAAGAATTAAAGCCCTCAACCTCATAAATAGTGGGCGACACAATAGGCGTTACGGTAGGGTTGGCACTATTAAACGCATTTTCGTTTATGGTGGCACTGTCCTTTAACCACGTATATCTATCGGCACCAGAAACAGGCAATTGTACCGAACCGCCTTTGCAAACATTAAGTGTAGGCGGAACTATTAGGGTTAAATAAGGAACTACATTGATGGAAACAGAGTCGCTAGCAGAACAAGCATATTTATTTGTGGCGATCACCTCATAAAATGAAGTGTCGGTAGGAGCTACAGAAATGGCTGAATCATTAATCTTTACATATTCTTTTGCATTGATTTTTCCATTAATTAACCATGTGTAATTCTTATCCCCATCGCTAGCTGTAAGGGTATCCTTATTACCTACGCAAATAGTTTTGGAAGTTATTAGTAGGTTAACAGCAGGTCTTGGGTTTACAAACAGATACTTGTAGGTAGTAGTATCGAAGCAATTATTTAACGCTGTAACGAGCATTACACTATCGTTGGTTACAGTATCTTTTCCAGTAGTAAAGTAAACAAGATGCGGGTTTTGCAATAGAGAAGTATCGCCATTGCCAAATATCCATTTCCATTTAATACTATCATTGGGATTCTTAACAGTACCTTTAAATGTGGCGGGGATACTATCACAAACCTTTGCAGGAGCCGCAATAAATCCTTTAGCAGACGTAACCACCGTAATAGAATCAGAGTGGGTAACTGAACAACCTACTGGCGAAGAAACAGTTGCAGTAATTTTATATTTGCCAAGGGTGTAATAAAAGCTCGGGTTTGAAATATCCGAAGTATCCTTGGGGTTAGAACCTAAAACCCAATGATAATTAAGAGGGGAATTGGCAAAATCATAGACTGTAGAGGAAAAGGAGACAGTTTCAGAATCGCAGATGGGGCTTTTATTTGGAGCGAAGGAAGCACTAAGAGAATCGATAAGAATCTGGGTAGCAAAAGGGAAAGAACTTACGCACTGGCTACTATCTGTCAATATTAAATGGGGAGTAAAACTACCAGCATGGAGATATGTGTGCGTCTCAACAGTATCGCTTTTGGTTTTAATTACAGTGCCATCACCAAAATCCCAAGTTAGAGAGTCGGCAAATTTCGGACTAGCGAAGAAAGTAACAGAATCGGGAACACATCCTTGAGAAATATTTGACCGCCAAGTTGCATAAGCACCATAAATTGTAATGGTGTCTGAGGTAGAGTCTTGTGGTCCATTATTATTATAAGCATACAATGTAGTAATGTAAACACCAGGAAGGTTATAAGTATAACTAGGTATAGAGTCGGTTGTTATTCCTGTTCCTGGAGAGCCATCACCAAAATTCCATCTTAGTTGAACTGCATTAACCGAGTGGCTATGGAAATAAGCAATGAAGGGTGGACAGTTATTATTGTTAATATATTTTGCCTTGTAATCAAACAGTGCAAAAACATTTCGAATGGGTATTATATGGATAGCTGTATCGGTACAACCAGTAAAAGGTGCGGTAGCAATAAGCTCAACCGTATCTGTTAGGGACGAAGGATAAAAATGTGCGGGCGGATTCTTTTTAGTTGAGGTAGAACCATCACTAGTAAAAGACCAATTGTAGTCTACTGCTTTATCTTCAAAAGTATTAGTTGTGTTGGTATAAGTTGCAGTAGAACCTGTTACAATGAAACTAGGCTTCCACTTAAATGCAGCTTTAGGACCACTAGGCCTAGCCGTATCCGTTTGGTCCGTTTCCGAAAAACATCCAGCAGTATCGATAACTTTTAGAGAACTAGCAAACTTGCCAGGGCTTTTGTAATAGTGGGTTACATTGTTTCCACTGAGGGCTGTATCGTGGGTTTTATCACCAAAATTCCAAATCCATTTCTTTATGGGGACACCAAAGTTGGTTGTCGAATTATCTATAAAAGTCATGGGCTTTCGGAAACACAATAAAGGATTATTGATAGTATAGTTTGCTACAGGTCCCATTACTTTTAAGTCTATATAGTTTGTCGTATCCAAACAGCCATAGAATTGAGATTGAATAATGGCTCTTAACTTGAGCCCCCCTGGCATCAATCCTTTCAATATTCCTAGGTTATTATTGTTATAGTACCATTTAGGCTGCTGATTTAATACGGCTGTAAAAGCGTTTGTATTGTCCCCGTATTGCCACTGATAAATACTATAATAATTACTATCGCTACTACCAGGATTGGGTTGCAGGGTAGAAGTATCTATGAATACCTTGATGGAGTCATTCGCACAAATCGTAGTGACATTAGCACCTAGCTTGGGTTTTTGATTCAAGAGAATATGCACCCAAGTAGTATCGTGGGTTGTACATCCACTAGCAGTATTGGTTGCAGAAAGGATTGCCCTGTAAGTGCCAGTTTGTGGATACACATGATACAACTCATGAACTGTAGTATCAAGATTTAATAATGCCGTACCATCACCAAAATCCCATGTTCCAGAATTTACCAACCAATACTTAGCAAAGAAATAAGCAGTATCCCTAATGCCTGCACAAGGATAAGCGATAGTATCAATATGTTGAAATGGCGCTAGGATATCAATGTATTTTGTGTAAGTAACAGAATCATAACAAGTTCCATTGTAGGCAATTAGGGATACCGAAAAATAACCAGTATCTGGAAATGCATGTACAGGGTTCTGGTTATAATCAATTGCGGTAGAGTCGCCAAAGTTCCAAGCCCAACCAGAAACAGACCCCGGAGTTTGATCGAAGAAGTAAGCTTTACTACCACAATTTACCCTGTTTAAAGTACTAAAGCTAGGCTTAGGCTTTGCGAATGTTTGTATACTGTACAAGAAAACAGAGTCTTTGCAACCATCCATTGTGGTATAAACAAGTTTTACGGAATATGTTCCTATGTTATTATAAACATGGGTAGGGAAGGTATCTGTAGAAGTAGTTGCATCTCCAAAATTCCATAGATACGTTTTTAATCCATTGTTTGGAGTAGCCGAGAATTGGACAGACAAACCTGCGCAACCAGAGGTATTACTAAGACTATCATTAGAAACTGCTTTGATAGAAACTAATGTTTGTGACAAGAATATAGAATCTGTAGCTGTAGCAGAGCAACCAGAAGCTTTTGTAACATTCAAGGAAACTACATAACTACTATCATTGGATAAAGTAAAGTTTGCACTTGAAGTTTTTATGGTTTCGTTCATGCCAGCTATATTCCATAGCCAAGCAACACTACCCGCAGATGTATCGGAAGCATTCAACAATGTTTGCCTACCACAAACTGGTGAATTAGTTATTAAAATACTTGGCGGTGTTAGTTGAGGAAGAATCGTTATTGATTTATTCAACGTATCCATACATTGACCAAAAATATTGATAAGTTGCACTTGGTAGATACCTGCTGTATCAAACTGATTGGTAGCGTTTATGCCCTCAACAGGATTTATCTGATTACTAAACGACCAACGAGAAGAATCTGGTATTGGGTTGCTCAAATTATTAAAACTGACAATGGATTTTGCACATGGGCCTGTCGTATCAAAATTTGATTTAAATGTTTCATTATAAAGAGGAGTTACATATATAGACGTATCAGAGCAACCATCAGCGTTTGTTGCAATCAAAGAATCTTGGAATATACCTTTTGTGTTATAGACATGTGAAGCAGATGGTCCTACAAAGGTTGCGCCATCACCAAAAATCCAGACATAACTTGCTTGCTGCATATTGGAGGTTTGGTTAGTAAAAGTTACAGCATCACCAAGGTGGCATAAATACGTTTTACTACGAGCATAAGAAGCAGTAGGGGTTAATAAAGAATTTACAACACC
>JANYEX010000153.1 GCA_025359725.1 Chitinophagaceae bacterium
GACACTATGAGCCGTAACTATAAGTTTCATGATAAAGAGGGCGTTTATTTCTAAGTTTTGCAAACGTATATTGGTTAGATATATTTGTAAGGGAGTTGTATTGTAATACTGTAATAGAAAGCCTTGACTATTGCAGAAAAATATAGGATTAGAAATATATTGTTGGTGTATAATGTCAAGTCGGGTGCATAAAAGTTTTTCGCTTTATAAATTAGATGGCAGATGTAGAGACGCATATCAATGCGTATTGAAAGCGAAAAACTTTTATGCACCCCTCGTACCTGTTCCATAGTAGCCTTAAATGTTTAAATGGCAATACATCTATAGCCAAATAAGATAGTTGTTTGCATCATTAACATATCCCTATTTCTAATTTGATATATTTGCAGCTCTTTAATCTGGACGAATGACTATCAGCTACAATTGGTTACAAGAATATTTACCTGAAATAATAGAACCCGAAAAGCTTTCTAAGATTCTTACTAGCATTGGACTTGAGGTGGAAAGTATGGAACCCTACCAGAGCGTGAAGGGTGGGCTAGCAGGATTGGTGATTGGAGAGGTGCTTACCTGCGAACAACATCCTAACGCGGATAAACTAAGAATTACGACTGTAAATACGGGTGCTGCCGAACCGCTAAAGATTGTTTGTGGGGCGGCTAACGTAGCGGCTGGGCAGAAAGTAGTGGTGGCTACAGTTGGTACAACCATCTATCCATCTTCTGGCGATCCATTAACGATGCGTGTGGCGAAGATTAGGGGCGAAGAAAGCTTCGGGATGATTTGTGCCGAAGATGAAATTGGTTTAGGAACAAGCCATGAAGGTATTTTGGTTTTGCCCGAAGACGTGAAAGTAGGTACACCTGCGGCTGAATATTTTAAACCATATAATGATATTATTTACGAGATAGGCCTTACGCCAAACCGTATGGATGCCATGAGTCATCTAGGCGTTGCAAAAGATGTTTGTGCTTATATGACGCACCATTTTGCAGGGAATGCCAAGGTGAAAAGTCCTTTCAGCAATACTTTCAAGATAGAAGATAAAAGTTTACCGATACCAGTTTCTGTAGAGGATAATGATGCTTGTCTGCGTTATGCTGGGGTAAGTATTAGTGGTGTTACAGTAAAAGAATCGCCAGAATGGCTACAAAATAAATTGAAAGCTATTGGTCAGCGAAGCATAAATAATGTGGTGGATATTACTAATTTCATCCTTAATGAAACCGGGCAACCATTGCACGCTTTTGACGCCGACAAAATAGAAGGCAAGGGTATTGTAGTGAAGAAAGCAGAGGCGGATACCTTATTTACCACGCTAGATGAGAAAGAAAGAAAGCTTTTTGCAGAAGATTTATTGATATGCGATGCCAACAAACAACCGATGTGTATTGCTGGTGTGTTCGGTGGATTGCATAGTGGAGTATCTGCATCCACCACAAGCATCTTTTTAGAGAGTGCCTGCTTTGCTTCTTCAGGGATAAGAAAAACTTCCTTAAAGCATGGATTAAGAACAGATGCTGCTACAAGATTTGAGAAAGGGGTAGATATTTCGAACGTAGTCAATGTGTTGAAACGCGCTGCTTTATTGATAAAAGAAGTGGCAGGCGGAACGATTAGTAGTGATATAATTGATATTTATCCAACACCAAAGGAAAAGACATTGGTATCGTTAAAATATCAATACCTAAAGAAACTAAGTGGTAAAAATTATCATCCAGATACGGTAAAAAAGATATTGATAGCCTTAGGATTTGAAGTAAACAGGGAAGGAATAGATGAAATATCTGTTGCCGTTCCGTTTAGCAAGCCCGATATTAGCTTGCCAGCAGATTTGGTAGAAGAGATTATTCGTATTGATGGATTAGACAATATTGGCATCCCAACTACCATTACTATATCGCCATCTATCAATGCTTTAGGGTTTAAAGAGTCTTTGAAAGAGAAGATTGCGAGCTATTTGGCAGGACAAGGCTTTAATGAAATAGTGACGAACTCTATTACCAACAGTAAGTATTTTGATGAGGAAGTATTGGCTGGAACGGTAAAGATGATGAATAACCTCAGTGCTGATTTAGATGTGTTGCGCCCATCAATGCTGGAAACAGGTTTGGAATGTATTGCTTACAACAACAACCGCAGGAATAATAACCTACAATTGTTTGAGTATGGTAAAACTTATCATACCAAAGGAATAGGTTCTTACAGGGAAGATGAGCATCTAGCGATATATATCACAGGTGATAATCATGAAGATACTTGGCAAGAAAAAGCAAAGTCTTTCGATTTCTATAGGGCGAAAGGTATTGCGCAAGCAATCACCAATCTTTGTGGATTGGAAAAGATAAAGTTTGCTAAAGAAGATGGAAGCGATACCATCACTATTGCGGTTGCCAAGCAAAACATTGCGACCATTACCATTGTTAGTACTGCTACCTTAAAGGCTTTCGGTATAAAGCAAGCGGTTTATTTTGTAGATATAAATTACACTTCCTTATTGAAACTGGTAGAAAAGAATAAGATAGTTTACAAAGAAGTATCAAAGTTTCCAGCTGTACAAAGAGATTTAGCACTAGTAGTGGATAAGAATACTACCTACAATACACTAGAAACCGTGTTGAAGAAAGCGAATTTGACTAAATTGCAATCAATGCGCTTGTTTGATGTTTTTGAGAGTGATAAATTAGGCGTTGGCAAGAAGTCAATGGCTATTAACTTTACTTTTTTGGATGATGAAAAAACTCTTACCGACAAGGAAACAGATGTGATGATGGGTAAGATAATTAGCTCTTTTGAAAGTGAGTTGAATGCAGAAATAAGAAAGTAAAATGAGTACATTAAGTGATAACTTGGTTCAATTGCAGCAAAAGCTGACACAAGTATTAAAGCAATATGTTCAGTTGCAAAGAGAAAATGCTAAGCTGCGCAAAGAATTGCTCAAGAAAGATAAGTTCATCAAGGACAAGGAAGAACTTTTGCTTAATTTACAACAAAAGGTAGATGCGCTACGTATAAGTAAGGATGGATTTTCTAAAGAAGAAAAGAAGCAGTTAGAAAAACGTATTGATGGATATGTGGCAGAGATTGATAAATGTCTTTCACTTTTAAATGTAGTACCTAAGATATAGGAACGGGAAACGTAAGGAATGCTAGTAAGCTTACAAAATTTTCGATTCCCGACTACCGATTCTCGAATTAAAACACAACAATGGAAGAAAACAATAATTTATTACCCGTTAAGATTGCCATTGGCGATAGAACCTATCGCCTAAAGGTTGCACCAGAAGATGAAGGGGTTTTGCGTGGCACAATAAAAATAATTAACGACAAGATTATTGAATATAAAACCATGTTTGCTGGCAAGGACATGCAAGACTACATTAGTATGGTATTGATTTGGTTGGCAACCGAAGAAACTAAAACGGCCTCGCACATTGTAGAAATACAAAATGCTGTTGATAAAGTAGCTATGCTAGAAAGGCATATCGATAAGGTGTTGGTCGATTCAACAGAAGTAATAGATTCAATTGAAAGTCACTAGTGCTTTCATTTAAGATTATTAAATCACTTTTATAAATTATAAGTTATGCCAGGCTTTGAATTATTTGGGGAAGAAGAAAGAAAACATATCAATGATGTAATGGATACAGGCATCATTATGCGATATGGTTTTGATGGACCAAGAAAAGGTGTTTACAAATCCATTGAGTTAGAGAAAAAGATAACTGAAACTTTTGGTTGTGGATATGCTCAACTTACTAGTAGCGGTACAGCTGCCCTTACTACAGCTATGTCTGCGTTGAATATTGGCTTTGGCGATGAGGTAATTATACCAGCCTTTACTTTCGTAGCAAGTTTTGAAGCGGTGCTAAGTGTTGGTGCTATCCCTGTTCTGGTAGATATAGATGAGACACTTACGTTAAGTCCTGATGCTGTTAAGGCTGCAATAACCCCAAAGACAAAATGCGTAATGCCTGTTCACATGTGTGGAAGTATGGCAGATTTAGATGCACTCAAAGCAATTTGTAAAGAACATGAATTGATATTGTTAGAAGATGCTTGTCAGGCTATTGGCGGAACTTATAAAGGAAAGGCTTTAGGAACCATCGGCGATGCAGGTACTTTCAGCTTCGATTTTGTTAAAACAATAACTTGTGGCGAAGGCGGGGTTGTGATGACAAACAATAAAGATGTCTATACAAAGTGTGATGGGTATACAGATCATGGTCACGACCATTTAGGTGTTGATAGAGGTGCTGATTTACATCCTTTTATTGGCTACAACTATAGAATCAGTGAGCTACATGCTGCTATCGGATTGGCACAAATTGGTAAACTACAAACCATCTTATCCATACAAAAGAGAAACAATCACATTCTTAAAAGTTATCTGCAACAGATTCCAGAGATTACATTTAGGGCTGTACCTGATGCTGAAGGGGATAACTGTAGCTTTATCAGTTGGTTCTTGCCTACGGATACACTTATGCACGCAACCATAACTGAAATGAAAGAAGAAGGAATATTTGCTGGTAACTTTTATTGGTTTAGTAATAACTGGCATTACATCAGAAAGTGGCAGCATCTAAAGTATGTTCATACACTAAACAATATCAGTGAAGCGCAAAAAGTTGCTTTGTATAAATTCCAAACGCAAGATTTCAGTGCTAGTGATGCAATTATGAGTCGATGTATTTCCACATCCATCAGTCTTGCATGGACAGAGGAACAAGTGCATGAAAAAGGTGCTAAGATGGCTGCTGCTATAAAGAAGGCTATTGCTAATGAAAGTGTTATAGCCTAAAAGGGAAGGGATAAGGCGTAAGTTTTCTTTCTTATTCTTACGCCTTACCCCTTTCTACTTGAGCCTAATTCTTATTTATCCCCATTTAGTATTACTGGCGTTTTACTTCCACCCATAATGATTACTTTACTATTTGGCGATGTAACCAAGCCTTTCATTACTTGTATTTGTTCGTATTGCAATTGTTTGTCGGTAAGACCAGAACTCATTATACGTTGATAATCTGCAATACCCTGAGCTTCCACTCTCTTCCTTTCGGCTTCTTGCTTTTCTTTTTGCAATACGTATTCCATTTTCTGTGCGTCTTGCTCTGCTTTAATCTTTTCTTCTATAGATGTTTTTACCATAGCAGGTAAGGCAATATTTCTTACCAATAATTGCTCTAAAACCAACCCACGATTCTTAAAACTCTCTTCTATACTTTTATAAATCTTATTCTGAAACTCGTCCCTGCGTGTGCTGTACAAATCGACAGCAGTAAAATAAACAGCATTATCTCTTATTTTGGTACGGGTTAGTGGGCGCACAATCTTTTCCTTATAATCTAAACCTGTTTCCTTAACAATCCTTGGTGCTTCGGTAGATTGTACCCTATACAATACAGTAAGATCTATTACCACTTCTAACCCATCTGCTGTTAGTGCCCTAATAGCATCATCGCCTTCTACATCGCCTTCGTTGCGTACAGCACTCATGGTATAGTTCTGTGTTTTGATATCCATTTTATTAACTTCCATCAGTGGGTTTACTACGTGCAATCCACTCTGCAGTACATTGTCCTGCACTTTACCAAACAAGGACATAACTCCAACTTGTCCGGCATCTATTTGTTTTATACAAGAAGTGAAAAATCCTACCGCTATAATACCAATACCTGCAATACGAACAGCACCAGAGAAATGACTGAATTCTGTGTTTGATTTCTTTAAAGAGAAGGCGGCAAAGAACACAATAACACCTAAAATGATTAGTAACATGATTTATTTTTTAATGAGGGGTAAAGGTATGTTATTAACCCAAGGCAAGATGAAATCTGCAGTTCCTAAAGATATAATTAGATTATTTTCTTATTTATTTGCTCGCATATTGAATCAAAAAGTAGAGTATTCCCCATACACCCAACGAAATATATACTGCTGCATTAAGAAAATTATATGTTTTTTTAAAAAAAGGCCACTCTTTCCTTTGCTTTTCTCTAGATGATATTAGTATTTCTTGACGCAGATAGAAAAAATTTTGAAAGAAAAATATTCCACTTCCTTTTTTATACCAAAGTAACAAAACAACTTTGGCGATAAAAAAAAGCATGAAAAGGATATAACCAAATCTTCCAATAACTAGAATCAAAGTGTCAAAAATCATTTTTATTATTTGTGGGATGAGTTAGCACAAGCGAATTTTAACTAACAAAGAACTAGACCCATTTATAGTAAAAATTGCTGCTTTAGTTTTTAAGCATAACGATTTTTTAATTTAATAACCATATTGCAAGGATTTAGAAAATGAATCTTATGTAGCATGATTTAAATAATATAGGAATACGTTTTCTAGAGAGAACCTTATGAAGTATTAATTCTGGAAATTCTAATTCAATTGTGGGTCCGAAGGATAATTTACCATCAGCTTATATTCGCCACCAAGTTCTTGCAGGGCATTCTTCCAGCTGTTTTCGGGTGTAGTACCAAATATTAGTCGTTTGCTACACTCAGATAAAATCCAACTTTTACTATCTATCTCGCTTTGTAACTGTTGTTCGCCCCAACCACTATAGCCTATAAAAAAGCGTATTTGTTTCTCAATAAGTTGATTCTGCATCAACAAATTAAGGACATCCACAAAATCACCGCCCCAATAAATCCCATCGGAAATCTCTACCCCGCCAGATATGATATCAGGACATTGATGCAAAAAATGCAGCGTATCGGTTTGAACGGGTCCGCCATAATAAACAGGGAAGTTGTTACCCTGCATATTATTTATCAAATCCCCTATTACACTGTCTTGTTTTCTATTAAGAACAAAGCCAAAACTACCCTCTGGCTGATGGTCGCAAATAAGCACAGTGGTACGCACAAAGTTGGGATCCTTCAAAAAAGGATCTGAAATTAACAACATACCTGGTGAAATTATTTTGTCCATAGTGGGAAAGTACAAACTTTTTTTAGATTAACCAAGTTTAACCCAAAGTTAAAGTGTAGGTAAAGCTCTTTTTTGCATTTTAATACCCATATCTAGTATTTATATTTGCCCTAATGAAGAAAACTTTACCCATTATTGTCATATTGATAACGGTTTCCCTTTTAGGGCTTATCGTTTTGCAAGTATCTTGGTTGGATAACCTGTTGGCATTGCGCAGGGGGCAGTTAAACAACAAAATAAATGAGGCAGGGGTATCAGTAGCTGTCGATTTATTTAATGGGATGGCTACCGCGCCTAGCATTAAGTTTAATAATAGAATGAATTTTCCCAATCTGGTTAATGGCATGCCAATGCTGATGAACCCAGCTACTGTTGATGAAAAATATAAGTTGGAAGATGTTCAACAAAAATTGCAGAAAGCCTTTGCCAAGGAAGACCTTAACTTTTTGCAGTTCGAATTTGCCATTATCAATAGTTCGGAAGACTTCGAAATGCGCACACCTAATTTTGAACAAGCTTATTGGGATACTGTTGCTAACAAACGTTTATTTGTAGGTATTGGACCAGAAACGGCTGCCGACCTAGATGGTATCAGTGCGCCAGAGCATCTTATTATCATTGTTCCAGATTTTACAAAACAGATTTGGGGCTCTCTGCGTTGGATAATTTTAGGAGCAATTGGTTTTATGTTAGTGATAATAGCTGCTTTTTTTGTAACCCTCCGTACGCTTATTAATCAGAAAAAACTGAGCGAGATAAAGAGTGACTTCATTAATAATATGACCCATGAGTTTAAAACTCCTATAGCTACTATTTCTTTGGCTGTTGATGCCCTGAAAAACGAAAAAGTACTAACCGACAGAGAGAAGATTGGCTATTTTACGGGTATGATAAAGGAAGAGAATAAGCGCATGAACCGCCATGTAGAGACCATCCTACAAGCGGCTCTTCAGGAGAAACAGGAAATGAAATTGAATCTTAAAGAACTGCATGTTCATGAAATAATAAATAAAATATTAGCTACGTACAGTCTTCAATTGCAGGATAAAAACGGCACTTCTGAGGTAAAATTAAATTCGCAAAGCGATTTGCTAGTGGCGGATGAGGTACATTTTACCAATCTTATTTCCAATTTGATAGATAATGCCATTAAGTATAGCAACGACAATGTGCTGATAAAAGTTTCTACGCACAGTACTCCTAAATACATGATTATTGCCGTTCAGGATAATGGAATAGGTATGAGTAAGGAAAGCGTTAAACATATTTTTGAAAAATTTTATCGTGCTCATACTGGTAATGTACATAATGTAAAAGGTTTTGGACTAGGTATGAGCTACGCCAAAATGGTTATTGATGCCCACAAAGGGAAGATAAAAGTGGATAGCACCCTAGGCAAAGGCACTACCTTTACCATACAGATTCCTATAGATTTAGCTTGATGATGTGATTTGTTTCAAATGCCCAATTTTTACAATTCCATTAAATTGCTGCCGTTTTATCAAGTACAAAAGACTACTTACTAAAAGGAATTGTTCGTTACTTATCAGATACACCTCCGCTTGTTATTAAATTTTATCAAGATTAAAAAGAGGTTATCCTAAATTCTGTGTGAGGAATCTTAACCACAAGGAATTAGAAACACAAAGCACACAGGATATACTGAATTTGAACTATCTAAGAAGCTATTAGCGTTCTAGAATAGCCTAGTGTTCTTTAAGTAAAACGCAATACCTAAATACTATTGATTATACCTAGTGTATTTAGTGTAAATCTTTGTGTTCTTTGTGGTAAAATAACTCTTCCCCACACTAAATTTAGGATAACCTAAAAAGAATGCTGACCATCCTCGTTTATAAGTTGTTGGTTGGTCGCTTAACTAAATATTATCAATCAGCATTTCTCCTCTTTCAGAACTGTAACAAGGGTATTTTTTGTTGAAATAAGCCTTTTTAAGCCATAAATGGCATAATTGAAGCGAAAAAATGTGTGAACCGAAAGCGGGTTCACTTATTTTGAAGAAGGAAAGTATTCATCCAGCCATTAAAAGTAGTGAACCGAATACGGGTTCATCTTTTTTACTCACTAAAAGTAATGAACCGAGTCAAGGTTTACCACTTTTTGTTACTAAAATATATGAACCGAGAGCGGATTCACTTCTTTTAATGAAATAAATGAGTGAACTCGCTCTCAGTTCACTCATTTATTTCAAAGAAAAAGACTTCCATTCAAAATAAAAAGAATAAAAACCCCACTAAAAACTACTTTCACTCAATGAGTTATTTCATTCACTACAAAAAACAATAAACCTTGAAAAAGAAATATTACATGCCGCGGGCTGCGGACAAAAGATTAGCATGGTTTAGGACTTTTTACAACGCTCTCCTAGCTTGTTTTGCTAACCTTGGTATGACCGACGACGATATTGAAGCCGTACTAAACGATTTAAACGCGTATGATTATACCCTTGTATTGCAGGCGGCATCCAGAAAGTTTTATAAAGCCTGTACCAAGTTTAGGTCTGCGGCTATTGGCAGTAAAGAAAGTTTGTTGGTAAGTGATTTTCCCTTGTTTGTGATGCCGCCAAACAAACCAGTGGCAGTTAAGGCCGGCATTATGTACAGAACAATGGGCCTTGTACAAAGGATTAAA
Organism: Chitinophagaceae bacterium; assembly: GCA_025359725.1. Lineage (GTDB taxonomy): Bacteria > Bacteroidota > Bacteroidia > Chitinophagales > Chitinophagaceae > Parasediminibacterium. Next base: position 9,596 of record JANYEX010000153.1, read on the forward strand.
GTGAATAGTTTTTGTACTGAAACCTTGGCAACATCCCTGGGCATTATTGGCAGCGATCTGGTGGTAGATTATGCAACTATGAAGCCTACGGTAACCTTGAAAATAAAGGGTGGATTTATATTTTTAAAGTTTATACGCCATTATGCCGATGGTTTAATTGTTGAATGTAAGCGTGGCGATGAAACAGAATTTACCTATCTAACAACGATGGTATCGAAAACCACCTTTACCGATAAACGCCCCAATCTTATTCCAGACAAGGCAGAAACGAGAGCGTATAGAGCGTGGTATATGCTTGATGATGTAATGATTGGCTTAGAGAGCGACATTTTTACCATAGCAATAGTAGGAAAATAAGAATTTGGGTTTGAAAAGAAAAAAGGCGAGGACTAATTAAAGTCGTCGCCTTTTCTTTTAATATTAATGCAATTATTACCCGATTACCACCCCTGCCAATGGCGGCAACTGGATAGTTAGTTTGTAGCAGTGGGAAGGTTCATCCACTAATTCCGCCTGAATATCGGGGTTGTAAACGTTGCCGCTACCCCAAAAATCTTTGTGGTCACTGTTAAATATCTCTTTCCATTCTGCTTTATTATGAACGTAGATAGTCCAGTTATTTCTAACTACTGGGGTCATGTTTAGTATTGTCACCACATCGTTTTGTGGGTCTAGTCCTTTTCTTTTATACACCACCACACCTTCAGAGCGATGGTTTAAATCTACCCATTCAAAGCCATCGGTGCTAAATTGCTTTTCGTACAGGGCAGGTTGTTCTTTGTATAAATTATTTAGTTGCTTAACGCAATGTTTCATGCCGCCATGACTAACATATTTCAACAAATCCCACTGCAATTCGCTTTTATGATTCCATTCGTTTGTAGCCGCAAACTCATCACCCATAAACAACAACTTAGCACCAGGATGGGTAAACATGTAAGTGTACAATAAGCGCAGATTGGCAAACTTCTGCCATTCGTCGCCAGGCATTTTGTAAATCATCGGGCTTTTACCATGTACCACTTCGTCGTGACTTAGGGGTAGCATAAAGTTTTCATCCTGAAAATAAACCATGCTAAACGTAAACTTATCCTGCTTAAACTGCCGATAGATAGGGTCTAGTTTAAAATAATCTAAGGTGTCGTGCATCCATCCCATCATCCATTTCATGCCGAAGCCCAAACCACCTTCAAAGGTAGGGCGGCTAACACCTGGCCAATCTGTTGCTTCTTCTGCAATAGTCTGGATGTCTGGAAAGTCGCGGTACAAGGTCTCGTTCAAATCTTTGATAAAGGCAATTGCCTCAATGTTACCGTTACCGCCAAATTCGTTTGGCTCCCACTGCCCAGCATTACGGCTATAATCCAACCGAAGCATACTGCTAACAGCATCCACCCTTATGCCATCCATGTGGAATTGGTCGCACCAAAAGCGTGCACTACTAATGAGGAAGCTCTTAACTTCTCCTCGTTTATAATTGAAAATATAACTGTTCCAATCGGGATGGTAGCCCTTGCGCATGTCGGCATATTCGTAAGTATGTGTACCATCGAACATAAATAGACCATGAGAATCATAAGGAAAATGAGAAGCAACCCAATCCAGTATTACCCCAATTCCTGCCTGATGAAAGGCATCTATCAACGAAGCAAAGTCTTGCGGATTGCCAAAACGGCTGGTAGGCGCAAAGTACCCAGTACCTTGATAACCCCAACTTCCATCAAAAGGATGCTCGTTAATAGGCATCAGTTCCACATGCGTAAACCCCATTTCCTTAACGTAAGGCACAAGCAGTTCTATTGCCTGACCATAACTATTGTAAGTATGTTCATTGTTTTTGTCGGGGCGCATCCAGCTAGCCAAATGAACCTCATAAACAGAATAAGGCGAGTTTAAGGAGTTGTGCTGCTTTCTGGTTTTCATCCATTCTTCATCCTGCCAGTCATAAGCAGTCTGCCAAGTGATAGAAGCCGTAAAAGGTTTGTGCTCTGCAAAGTGTGCAAAAGGATCTGCCTTGTCAATCTTTATTCCTGCAAAGCCATGAATATGATATTTATAAGCTTCCCCTTTATTTAAATTGGGAATGAATCCTTCCCATATTCCCGACTTATCCAACCGCACTTTTAATGGGTGACTTTCTTTATTCCATCCATTAAAATAACCAACAACGGTAACTAAAGTGGCATTGGGTGCCCATACGGCAAAATAAGTTCCGGGAGTATCAAGCACTGTAATCTGCTTGTTTCCAAAAACTTTATACAGACTGTAATGTGTGCCGTATTGGAAGTTACGGATGTCTTCTTCGGTAAAAATAGAGTAGTTCCAAACGGGTTGTTGAGAATCTACAAAGTGTATTTCTTCATATTTCTTATGCACTTGCGGCACAATTACTTCTTCCACTTCCACCAGCTTCACTGCCTGCTTTTTAGCTTTAGGCACTTTCTCTTTTGGTGTTTCATCTGTGTCTTTCTTTTTGGGAGGCATAACAAATAGTTTTATTATTAAATAATTTTAAGAATATTGCTTAATGAAATACGTTGGGCTTATACCTTCTTTTCTCATGGTGTGAAAGTAGTGTTTAATTACTAAACCATACTTTTTAACTTATTATCAAACTAATAATCCGGGATTTGAAGTATGGCAACTATCCAAATACACCGACTCTTTCTGAACCTAAATATATTTTATAATCTCATCAATCGTGTTAAAATTCTAAAGTAAATCTTAATCATCCTTGCCGAAAGGCGCATATCCTTACTTTTGCGCCTCCTCAAAGATTCCTTCAATATGAATTTTAATCTTTCACAAATTCCTGAGCGCACTGTGCAGCCTCGTACAAACGGGGTAACGATGATAATGGACAAAGGACTCAGCATAAGGGAAGTGCACGACTTTATGAGTGTTGGTGGTCCGCATGCAGATATTATAAAGCTTGGTTTTGGCACCTCGTTCGTAACGCCCAATTTGAGAGAAAAAATACAAGCATACCAATCGTACAACGTACCTATTTACTTTGGTGGCACTTTATTCGAAGCCTTTTTGATACGCAATCAATTTGAAGACTTTGTAGCCGTATGTAAGGATTACGGAATAGATTACGTAGAGGTTAGTGATGGTTCAATCACGATTCCTCATGCAGAGAAATGTGGCTATATAGAAAAACTAACCAAGCATTTTACAGTACTTAGCGAAGTAGGTAGCAAAGATGCCCTCCATATTATTCCTCCTTATAAATGGATTGAATTGATGCGTGCCGAGCTAGAAGCGGGTTCATCTTATGTGATAGCAGAGGCTAGAGAAGCTGGGAACGTTGGGATATATAGGGGAAGCGGCGAGGTAAGAGAAGGGTTAGTGCAAGAAATATTGACACAGATACCTGAAGAGAAAATACTATGGGAAGCCCCACAGAAAGCACAGCAACTATACTTTTTGGAACTGATAGGCTGCAACGTAAACCTTGGCAACATAGCTCCTAACGAGGTTATACCATTAGAAGCAATGCGTATCGGTCTGCGTGGGGATACCTTCCATTTATACCTAGATAAATAAATAATCATAATTATTTAATTGATGAGTGCAGGTGCTAAGAGACTCTTTGGGATTATTGGTTATCCATTAACCCATTCTTTTTCAGAGAGATATTTCAATGATAAATTCAAGGAATTAGGGTTAACAGATGTGGCTTTTAAGCCATTTTCCATTGAAGATATTTACACTATAGCACAGATTATTGCAGAGCATCCAAACCTACGAGGGTTTGCCATTACCATTCCCCATAAAAAGGCAATACTTCCTTTTCTACAAGAAACAACTGAGGATGTTAAGACTATGGGGGCGTGTAATTGTGTACGCATTATGGATGGTAAGCTTAGTGGTTTTAATACGGACGTGGTTGGTTTTGAACAATCGTTTATTAAGAAACTGAAACCGCATCATAACAAAGCATTGATATTAGGCAGTGGCGGTGCGGCAGCGGCAGTAGAGTTTGTATTAAGGAAGCTTCATATTGATTATAAGTTTGTTTCAAGAATTAAGAATACTGAAGGAGACAACCTCACTTACCAAGAATTAACCGCAGAAATAATCCATAATTACCCCGTTATAATCAACACAACACCATTGGGAACTTTCCCTAACGTGGATGATGCAGCAGATATTCCTTATCATTTATTGACTCCTAATCACTACCTGTTTGACCTTGTCTATAACCCCGCCGAAACAAAGTTTCTACGTTTAGGAAAAGAACAGGGTGCAGCTGTAGAAAATGGCTACGAGATGCTTGTATTGCAAGCAGAAGAGAACTGGAAAATATGGAACGAGGCTAATTGATAATTTAAAATTGACAATTGATAATTATTTGTTGATTCTTGTGAATGACGAAGTAATTATTCCTGAGAGCTATCAATTATAAATTAACAATTACTTACTCATTTTCTCAATTGCTACAGGAGGAATACTTGCTTTCTTTTTTAAAGAGTAATCAAAACACATCATACCAGTTTTAGCTTTTCCAACAATGATTGTTTTATCACCATCAATTAGTTCTATCAGATAAAATAAATCGAAACCTAACCTATCGAAGCCTGTAGCAGCAACAGAAATCCTAACAGTATCACCATAGGCCAATTCTTTTTTATACTCAATCCCTACGTCACTCATAATCAACCCAACTCCTTCTACACTCATTTCGCTATATCCAAACTGATGCAAGAACTGCATCCTAGCTTCGTGTAGCAACGACAAAAAAGCATCGTTACCAACATGTCCACCATAATTAAGATCTGTAATGCGAACAGGAATTGTAGTAGAAAAAGAAAAAGTTTCTGGCAAGTTTATTTTGATACGTTCCATTCTGTCAATCATTTTATGAACTGGCAAAGTAAAGGAAGAAACTTATAGCATAATTATCATCATTCGACTCTTACCCCTTATGCCTTACGCCTTGTAACTTTCTTAATGTCTAATTATTAACGATTTTGGATAACTGTTAAAGCATACTTTACCATAACCACTATTTTTGCTCGATGGAATTTAATCTAAGCCAGATAGGGTTGGTCGTTTTTATTGTCTTCTGCACTGTAGCTGGCATACAAATACTGTATTATCTTTTCTTGTTCAGGCGTTTGGCGTTTTATAAACCAACTACTGTCGACACTAATACTAACAAACCCATCTCGGTAATTATCTGCGCCAGAGATGAGGCAGAAAACCTAATAAAAAATCTGCCAGGTGTGTTAGTGCAAGAGTTTCCGTTGAAACATGAGATAATAGTGGTAAACGACAACTCAACCGACCATAGCAGATATGTTATTGAAGAGTTTCAAAAAGCATTTGATACACTTAGCCACCTAGAACTAAAGCAAGAAGCCAAAATGATTATAGGAAAGAAGTTTCCTTTATCAATGGGAATAAAATCAGCTAAGTTCGATACACTTCTTCTTACCGATGCGGATTGTGTTCCTGCTAGTGAGAACTGGGTACGCCACTTTCAGAATGCTTACACCAATGGCATCGAGATAGTTTTGGGATATGGTGCTTTTCACAAAAAGGCTGGCATACTAAATAAACTCATCCGTTTTGAGACTTTCCATTCTGCCTTGCAATACTTTTCTTACGCCTTAGCTGGCATTCCTTACATGGGCGTTGGACGAAATTTGAGTTATAAAAGGGATTTATTTATGAAGAATAAAGGGTTCTCTTCTATAAATATGATACCTAGTGGTGATGATGATTTATTTATTAACCGAGTAGCGACCAAGAGGAATACGACCATAGTTATAGACCGAGAAGCACATACACTTACTAAGGCAAAAGACTCATGGAAGGAATGGATGCGCCAGAAATATCGTCACTATACTACTACCAAGTACTATCAACCAAGGCATAAGTTTTGGTTAGGGTTATATTCAGTTAGCTTTGGGTTGCTATATACATTCTGCATTGCAGCTGCTATTTTATTCAACTGGTGGATGGTGTTATCAATCCTAGCTTTTCGCTGGCTGATACAGGGGGTAATCTTTTATAAGGGCATGAAAAAGCTAAACGAGCTAGACTTATTTCCCTTCTTTATCCTACTAGATATTTGGATGTATGTTTATTATTTTATTACGTTTCCTTCGCTATGGGCAAAGCCAAAGCAGAAATGGAATTGATAGTTGATAATGGATAATTTATAGTTGATAGTTTACGGTTTGTGATTTATATCAGGCTGTAACAACATATCTCATAACTAACACTGTATGCTTAAAATAGGATTAACAGGTGGTATTGGTAGTGGCAAAAGTATGATTGCTGCTATATTCAGGACACTGGGGATTCCTGCATTTGATGCTGATATTGAAGCTAAAAGAATTATGGTTGAGGATAAAGAATTGATTCAATCCATAAAAAACGCTTTTGGTGAAGAATCCTATCTCGGTGATAATCTCAACAGAAAATACATAGCTAATATTGTTTTTAATGATAGTTATCAGTTAGAAATATTAAATAGCCTTACTCATCCTGCTACGATAAAAGCAGCCGACGAATGGATGGATAAGCAAGATGCCCCCTATTGTATAAAAGAAGCGGCATTGTTGTTTGAGGCTGGTACCGCAGGAAACCTGGATTACATAGTTGGTGTGCAAGCACCTGATGCGATGCGAATCCTTCGGGTAATGCAACGTGATAATCTAAGCAGAGAAGAAGTAATGGCACGTATGTCCAAGCAAATTGATCAGACAATAAAGATGAAACTTTGCGACTTTGTTATTAACAATGATGGGCAACAACTCTTGATTCCACAAGTTTTGGAAATACATAACCGATTGATAAATGAATCGTAAATCGGTAATCGAATAATCGCGAGGTGTGATTTGTTAACCTTTACCACACTGGCGATTTACGATTTTTTAACTAGCGAATCCCGATTAAGACTAATGAAAAATACTTTCAAAACAACGCTTGCTATTGCTATCCCCCTTATTCTGGGCAATCTTACACAAGTGGCTTATGGTCTTATTGATACCGCCATGATTGGTTCGTTGGGGTATAAACAATTGGCGGCGGCGTCTTTGGTGGTTAATGTTATTGCTATTCCTTTTGTAATTGGACTGGGGTTAATTATGGCAGTAACTCCCTTGGTTGCCATTGCTAAAGGGCAGGATAATCACCATAAAGTAGCACATGTTTTATACAACGGATGGGTTATGAGTATTGTGGTGGGCATTGCTTTAGCTGTTGTGGTACATATACTTTCCAACTATTTGGTAAACATGGGGCAAGACCCTATTGTAGCAGCTTTGGCAAGAGATTATCTAATAATTATGGGGTATTCTCTTATCCCGATGATGGTATTTTCTGCTTGCAAAAACTTCTCAGATGGTTTGCAATACACCCAAACAGCCATGACCTTATCCATACTTTCCCTTCCTCTAAACGCCCTATTATGCTGGCTATTTATTTATGGCCATTGGGGTTTCCCTGCTTTAGGAGTAAGTGGGGCGGGCATGGCAACGCTCATTACCCGAACCGTATTGGCAATAGCAATGATTATTGTTATAGCGAAACACAAAGTCTTTAATCCCTTTATCAGTCTTCGCAAGGAAGCATGGCAATTAAGGACAGCCACCATCAAGGAAATGCTAGGAATAGGTATTCCTAGTAGCCTGCAATATTGTATGGAGGCTGGTGCGTTTTCTATCTCTGGAATTGTGGTGGGATGGTTGGGAGCCGTTCCCCAAGCAGCACATCAAATTGCACTTAACTGTGCTTCTGCTACTTTCATGGCATCATTAGGGTTCTCTATGGCGGGCTCTATCCGCATTAGTGATGCGTTTGGGAAGGGACAAGCGAAAGAACTGGTGTTGATAGGAAGGAGTACAGCAATTACTGGATTACTTTATGGATTCCTTGCAGCAATACTTTTGGTTGTTTTGGGCGGTTACTTGCCCTATATATTTACCCGAAATCCAGTTGTAGCAGAGGTTGCAAGAATGCTCCTGATATATGCGGCTATCTTCCAAATATCTGATTCAACCCAAGCCATTGGTGTGGGTCTTTGTCGTGGCGTTAAGGACGTGGTGAAGCCTACTATTTATGTCGCCATCGCTTATTGGGGCATCGGTATTCCTATCGGTTATCTGTTGGCGTTTCATTATCATTTGGGCGTTACGGGTATCTGGATAGGCTTTGTAGTGGGGCTTTCCTTCTCGGCAGTGTTGTTAAATTATCGTTTCTTCAAAAACCTCCATAAGATTGTGGAGCTATTAAACAGGGGGCAGTAGTTATTTGGGAATTGATAGACTAATACATACTGACTTTTAGAAAACAACTATTTACTAGGTACAAAAAAAAGACTAGCGAGAGGAAAATCGACAACCCCTAAGGACATTTTCTTTTCTTTCAAAAGTAAATAAATGAAAAACTACTATATCGAACACCGCTGTTCGTGTATGTCAGCGAAGCGCATCCGAACACTTTGACGAGCTGAGAAATGGGAAAACCCTAAACAGGTTTGGCGTAAACCTAAACGGGTTTGACAAAAACCTAAACAGGTTTGGCGTAAACCTAAACAGGTTTGGCGTAAACCTAAACGGGTTTGACAAAAACCTAAACGGGTTTGACAAAAACCTAAACGGGTTTGACAAAAACCTAAACAGGTTTGGCGTAAACCTAAACAGGGATTTGAAAAAACCGAACTTATATCTAAGGAACGATAACGGTGTTTGGTGTTTGGTGTTTGGTGTTTGGTGTTTGGTGTTTGGTGTTTGGTGTTTGGTGTTTGGTGTTTGGTGTTTGGTGTTTGGTGTTTGGTGTTTGGTG
>JANYEX010000156.1 GCA_025359725.1 Chitinophagaceae bacterium
AAAAATATTGATCAATCCAAATAAATCGTTAGAAGACTATCATTTACAGGATAAAGACGGAGAGAATGCTTTTGGTTATCTGCATGTAATTAATTATTTAGAGAAACCAATTAAAGAAGAATCGGTAAAGAAAGTAGTGGGATTAATATATTAGAAGGTTATATTCGCCACTTCAAAATTAACAAAAAGCTAGAAAGAAAAAATGTCTTTCTAAATTTCAACTCTTAAAAGAAAAGTTTTAATCCTCAAATAGTTAAATTAACCCCACAAATATGGTCATTGATTTTTTAATTTTATTTATCTCTCAGTATGGAATTTACCTTCTAGTATTACTTATTTTGCTGAAATTTTCAGTGTTACTTCGGTATAAAGCATCCAATCCTGGATATGCCGTTAAGAATATACTTTCTTATTTTGGAACTAATATTTATTATCAGATAAGAGACAAGGACATCACTAAGTTTAAGATAATGAAACGATATAATAATATACTAGCCATTGCTATATACCCTCTGTTAGTATTGTACATTCTCTCTGTAATTATTATCAATACCTTATCACACAAATAAAAAGGCAAAAGACAGGTTTAGTATCACATAATATTGATTATAAAACATAATTTGTTGCGCATTAAGCGTTTTGCCGGTAGCATTCATCAATTTATTGGCAGTATAAAAAGGGTAGTTCCCTAATTTCGTCGCCATGATGAGTTTGTTGGAAGTAATAGGAATTGGGAAAGATGATATACTCGGAAATGGGTTGATAGACATTAATTTTACACAAAAACAGTTTGAAAAGATAGCTATTGCCGGCGAAACGGGTAGCGGTAAGAGTACGCTGCTAAAAATAATGGCGGGTTTGGAACAACCTACTGCTGGCAAGGTAATTTTTGAAGAGAAAAAAGTAAGAGGGCCTTTGGAAGAACTGATACCTGGGCATAAAGGCATCGCTTACCTGAAGCAAAACTTCGATTTGCCCCACTATCTCACGGTAGAACAAGTGTTGATTTATGCCAATCCGTTGTCTGATGCCGAGGCAGAAAAGGATGTGTTTGCCCATTCTCTCTATCATACTTGTAGGATTAATCATTTATTAAAACGCCGCACCGATCAACTTTCTGGGGGCGAGAAACAGCGGGTGGCACTGACAAGGCTTTTGCTAACTCGGCCTAAGTTGCTGCTACTAGATGAGCCATTTTCCAATTTGGATATGAGCCATAAAAACCTTTTGAAAGAAGTAATAGCCGAAATAAGTGAGCAATTGAGTATTACCTGCACCTTAGTCTCTCACGATCCACTGGATACACTTTCGTGGGCAGATAAAATTATTGTAATGAAAGCAGGGCGTATTGTGCAAAGCGCAACACCAGAAGAAGTGTATAAAAAGCCAGAAAATGAATACGTGGCGGGCTTGTTTGGCAAGTATAACCTGCTACCGCCACCAATATCCAAAGCTTTATTGGGTGCTAGGTATAAATCTGCAGACAGGGAAGGGCTTTTTATCAGACCCGAAAACCTGATTATTACTAGGTCGGAAAAGGAATTATCAGTAAAGGGTATTGTAAATAAAATAAGTTTCTTTGGTAGCTACCACGAAATAGAAATTAGGGTAGAAGGAATTTATCTTACCGTAAAAACCAATGCGGTAAACTATCTTAAAAAGGGTGAGGTGGCTTTTGTTTCTTTATCCTTGTAGGGTTGTTTTATTTAAAAGGATAAGTATTTAGAGATAAGCATATTGCAATTAAAAAAAGAAACCCCGCAACTAAAACATATATTAGTGTTTAAGTTGCGGGGTATTATTTTTTAATAAATTTACAAGATAAATACTAGTAAACTTATTTTTGGTTGATTATCTATTCATACTTGCCAAAAACTCTTCGTTGTTTCTTGTACCTCTCATGCGTTTTAGCAATTCATTCATGGCTTCTTCAGTCTTCATGTCGTTCAAGAATAAACGTAAAATATTCATTCTGGAAAGAACTTCTTTGTCCAATAATAAATCATCACGTCTTGTGCTTGAACCAACCAAATCGATAGCTGGGAAGATACGACGGTTAGCCAACCTTCTGTCCAGTACTAATTCCATGTTACCAGTACCCTTAAACTCTTCAAAAATTACTTCATCCATTTTACTACCTGTTTCAATTAGGGCAGTAGCAAGGATAGTTAATGATCCACCAAACTCTATCTTTCTAGCAGCACCAAAGAATTGTTTTGGTTTGTGCAAAGCGTTTGCCTCCACACCACCACTAAGAACCTTACCGCTAGAAGGCGATGAAGTGTTGTAAGCCCTAGCCAAACGAGTGATACTATCCAAAAGTATAACTACATCATGACCACACTCTACCAGCCTCTTCGCTTTTTGAAGTGCCATAGCGGAAACCTTTACGTGCTTTTCTGCTGGTTCGTCGAACGTACTGGCAACAACCTCTGCGTTAACGCTACGCTCCATGTCGGTAACTTCCTCTGGTCTTTCGTCTATCAAAACAACCATTAGGTAACATTCTGGGTGGTTTGAAGCAATAGCATTCGCAATTTCCTTCAACAACATTGTTTTACCAACTTTTGGCTGGGCAACAATCAACCCTCTTTGCCCTTTACCGATAGGCGTAAACAAATCAATGATACGGGTGCTGTAATTATTTGGAGTAGTAAATAAGTTTAGTTTTTCGAATGGGAAAAGCGGCGTTAGATAATCGAAAGGAACACGATCCCTTACTTCCTCGGGTCTTTTTCCATTGATACCATCTACTTTTAAAAGGGCAAAGTATTTCTCACCTTCCTTTGGAGGACGTACAGTACCCAAAACTGTATCACCAGTTTTTAACCCGAATAATTTTATCTGGCTAGGAGATACATATATATCATCTGGGGAAGTTAGGTAGTTATAATCCGAAGAACGTAGGAATCCATAACCATCAATTAACATTTCCAAAACACCCTCGGCAGAGATGATACCATCAAATTCTATATTGAATGCAGGCTCTTTTTTGTTAGGGTATGTTGGCTTGAAGGTTCTTTCGGACGGTTCTTTTGTAGAATTATTTTCATCTTCCTCTTCTTCTTCATCCTCTTCATAATCATTGTCAACAGCACCTTCGTCATCTGTAGCAGAAAGATTTAGTTTAGGCATTTCTATCTGATTGCTCAAATGTTCAGTTGCTTGTAACAACATCTCTGCAAGGCTCATCTGCGCTGGGTCAATCCCTTCGCCAAGCTCTAATTCATAGTCAAATTCTTCCTCTTCTTCCTTCTTTTCTTCTTTGTTTTCCTCTTTTTTCTTAGGCTTTTCTGCTGGTGCTTCTACCACAATAATCTGCTCTGGTTTAGCATTCAGCGGCTTACGAGTGCGTGGCTTACGTTTTTCTTTTTCTTCAGACACTACTTCTGTAGGTGCAACAGTTTCTACAGGAATCTCCATTTGAACTACCTGAGGTGGCGGTGGAGTTTCTATTATTTCCTCCCTTATAGGCTCTTGTTCAGCAATAATAACCTCTTCTACACCATTTGCTAAAGGGATTTTTGCACCGATAGGCTTGCGGGTACGAGGTTTACGCTTTTCTTCTTTCACCTCTTCAACAACAGGCTGAGGCTGTGCCTCTAATATTTTAGCTATTAAAGTTTGCTTGTTAAGCTTTTTTACGTTGGTAAGTTTTAGTCCTGCTGCAATATCTAAAAGTTCGATAAGCAGCATGTTGTTCAATTGCAAAGAGTCGTACATATAAATTATGTGTTAATAAAGCCCTACGGGGGTTGTTGGCGAGATAAAATACAGTGTTAGCGTATTAAATTTAATTTGAAATAAATCTGTTAATTTGAAACTTTTTGGAAGGAGAGAAACTGATGGGATAGCTAGATTACTAAAACAGTATTCAGTTTGTTTCCGCTGCAATGTTACAGCAAAATATCTAATACAAAAAAATATTCGGCAAGATTTCTTTTTGCGAAGACAAATAAATTAAGGTTAAAAATTATTTACAGTACAGCTTTTTAAAAACAAACTCAGTCCTTATCGCCCACTAAGCGTTCTATAACGGAAGTGAAAAAAGATACTATCAAGCTAAAAAGCAACGCATAAAGCCAGCCACTCACCCTAAAACCAGATACTATTTCCGATGTCCATTTTACTATCAATACATTTATAAATAAAAGAAACAACCCAAACGTAAAGATGGTGATGGGTATAGTTAGGATGATTAGAATTGGCTTGATAAAATTATTTAATAGCCCCAAAACTACTGCCACCAAAACGGCTGTTATGGTATTATCTACCCGTACGCCGCCATGCAAAAGGAAGGCTGCCAATAGTACCGCCACCGAGGTAACCAATGTTTTTAAAAAGAAATGTTTCATTAATTTTTTATTGATAGATGGGTGTAAAGTTAATAAAATACTCTACCCACCATCTTCATCTTAGAAATTCCGTTGTTAATTATCATCTTGATGGGCTTCTTTTGATGGTCATAAGACCTTTTTCGATCAAAAAAGCAGTTGCCGCAGCCATTATTTCACCTGCCGCAACAGTTGCAGGGGTTGCCGCAAGCGTTGCTGCAAGTGCCGCTGGAGTTCACTGGGCATGAAAAACAAGGCAATTTTCTTCATTTTAGATACAAAAGACAGAAATATAAGTTTAAAATGGTGGGCACTTGGCTTCACTGTGATTAAGTTTACTTGAATTGTAGCGAGAAGAGAGAAAGGGTTGTTTGGGAAATTATCTTTACTGGAAAATTGATAACCTACTACCTTTAGCCTTTGTTATTGGTAGATTATGAATTTATTTACTCAAACGAATGAAACTTTAATGGAAGATATAAAAATAAAATTTGATGGCGATACACATCAAATAGAAGCTAATACTTTAATTAATAGCTTATTGCACTTTACAAATATCATTCAAGAGATAAATAAAGAACTTAAGACTGACAGAAAGGTTGAAATTAAGGTTAATGCTCTTAATGAGGGTAGTTTTTTGGTTCACCTTATCATAGAATCGAATTTGATAAATTCTATTGAGAATTTATTTACAAAAGAAAATATAGAAATTGCCAGTGGGTTGGTAACTGTTGTTACTGGTATATATGGGCTAACTAAGTTTCTGAAGGGAAAGAAGGCAAAAGTTTTGGAAGTAAAAGGTGATACTGCCAAGATTGAAAACGTTCAGGGAAATGTTACCTATATAGATAACAGGGTTTATAATATTTATGAAAGGAATAAGGCTGTGCGAGATTCTATTTCGCAAGAATTTAAAACGTTAAGTAGCGATGACAAGGTTACTGGTTTTGAATTATTAGGAAAAAAAGATAACCCAATAGTTCAAATTCAAAAAGACGAGTTTGCGGATATAGCCAGTATCGAAGACGAGGTTTTAATGCAAGATGAGAGACTTATAACCAAGGTTGGCATGCTAAATATTGTTAGACTTTCATTTGATAAGAGTATGAAATGGGAATTTTATTACGAGGGTAATAAAATTTCAGCAAAAATGAATGATTCAAATTTCACTACGTTGATAGATAATGGAGAACAATTTGCGAAAGGGGACTTAGAAGCCGAGATAGAGATTCATCAGGAATTTCATGCACCAGTGAATACCTTCATCAATAAATCATATAAGGTGAACAAAATAATTAAACACATGCCACGACCCAAACAGCCTATTCTTTTTGATAAGAAAGCCTAACCTGTTTGATTAACTAACCATTGTCCTACGTCATCAGCCTTCAGGTTATTACAATTCTCAAACAATATTACTACTATACATCTAAACCGTTTACTGATAAAAACGTTGTTTATTTGCAGTTATTGTACTTTTAATAATCGGCCTACTGCTAGGCGCAGCAAAATAGTATGCAACTTTATTGTAATTCTCTTACCAAATATAACCGTTTAATTACCAAGGAGGTTAAAATTGGCGACCTGTTGTTGGGCAATGGTCACCCCATTCGTGTGCAAACAATGACTACCACCGACACGATGGATACACTAGCAACAGTGGAGCAAACCATCCGTTGCATTGAGGCGGGGGCAGAGTTGGTGCGCATTACTGCCCCGAGTAAAAAGGAGGCGGAAAACCTACTGAACATCAAGAATGAATTGCACAAACGTGGCTACAATACCCCATTGATTGCCGACATTCATTTTACGCCCAATGCTGCCGAAATTGCTGCTAGGATTGTGGAGAAAGTGAGGGTGAACCCGGGCAATTACGTTGATAAAAAGAAGTTTGAACAGATAGATTATACCGATGCAGAATACGCCGAGGAAATAGACAGGATACGGGAAAGGTTTACACCGCTGGTGAAGATTTGCAAAGAATACGGTACGGCAATGCGGATTGGCACCAACCACGGCAGCCTGAGCGACAGGATTATGAGCCGTTATGGCGACACGCCGATGGGCATGGTGGAAAGTGCAATGGAGTTCCTGCGGATTGCACGGGGCGAGCGCTACCATAACATTATCCTAAGTATGAAGGCGAGCAATACACAGGTGATGGTGCAAGCTTATCGGTTGCTGATTCAACAGATGGATGCTGAGTTTGGAGAATGTTATCCTTTGCATTTGGGAGTTACCGAAGCAGGTGATGGGGAAGACGGACGGGTGAAAAGTGCGGTTGGGATAGGGACTTTGTTGGAAGATGGCATTGGCGATACGATACGGGTGAGCCTTACAGAAGATTCGGAACTGGAGATACCTGTTTGCAGAGATTTGGTGAAAAGATATACTGTTAACTGTCAACCGTTAACCGATGGTGGTTCTGCTGTTAACGGTCAACGGTCAACAGTAAAACCTATTGAGAAAGTACCATACAATCCTTTTTCTTATTCCCGAAGAAAGACTTTTGCTGTGGGTAATATTGGTGATCATCATGTGCCTGTTGTAGTTGCAGACCTAAGTAAGCTGGATATTATTACCCCCGAAAGCCTGCAAAGCATCGGCTACACCTACAATGAAGAAAGCGACAAATGGAACATCAGTGATGGTGCGGCGGATTATATAACTACTGCAAATAAGGGGATAGACTTTGCCTTGCCGGGTACTTTGAAAGTTATAAGCCCATACCAAACTTGGCTTGAAGCGGAGGATAAAACAAAATGCTTTCCGATTTTTGATGGGAATATGTATTTGGATGAAAGGATAACTAAATCTGAGGAATTGAACTTGGTGAATGTTGAGTGTTATTCTTCAATTAGTCCACAACCTCCTTTGGAAAGGTTGCTAGCCAAGATTAAAACGGATAAGACTGCTGTGCTTTGTTTGTTCTCAACCAATAAAAACGCCATGCAGAGCGTGCGGAGGATGGCGATGGAACTTGAAGACAATAATGTAAAAAATCCAATCATTCTCGTAGTGGAAAGCGATTGGCAGACTGCCGATGAACACCTGATACATTATGCCACAGAAGCAGGTGGCTTGTTATTAGATGGTTTTGGTGATGGGATTGGTTTCGGGATTACAGCGGAAAGTTACAGGTTGCAAGCCTCAGGTTTAAAGAATACGAAAGGTAGAACTTATACCAGTAATACTTCGCCAGAGCAGTTTATTAATTCAACTGCTTTTACAATCCTTCAAGCAACTAGGGTGCGTATTTCTAAAACAGAATACATCAGTTGCCCAAGTTGTGGTAGAACCTTGTTTGATTTGCAAGAAACGACTGCTAAGATACGCAGCGTTACCAATCATCTCAAAGGAGTGAAGATTGCAATAATGGGTTGCATTGTGAATGGTCCAGGCGAAATGGCCGATGCAGACTTTGGTTATGTAGGCAGCGGCGTGGGGAAGATTACATTATACAAGGGTAAAGAAGTGGTTAAGAAAAACATTGATAGTGCCATTGCCGTTGATGAGCTGATTAACTTACTGAAAGAAAACGAGGCGTGGGTGGATTTGACCTAACCACAAAGGACACTAAGAAAGAAAACACAAGGAACACGAAGAGATTGTCTTGTGTTTATTGTTCCTTCCTTTGTGTTCTTTGTGAAATTTCTTTGTGAACCTTGTGGTAAAAAAACAAACATGGAAACAGATTTTTTGGTGATAGGGAGTGGAGTTGCAGGATTGACGTATGCTTTAAAGATGGCTAAGCATTTTCCTGATAAGCAGGTAATTGTTATTACTAAAACAAGTGCAGACGAAACAAACACAAAATATGCTCAAGGAGGTATCGCAGGTGTTTGGGATGACGAAAACGATAGTTATGACAAGCATATTGATGACACCTTGATTGCAGGTGATGGACTTTGTAATGAAAAGATTGTAGAAATTGTAGTGAAGGAAGGTCCAGAGCGTATCAAAGAAATCATTGAATATGGGGCACGGTTTGATAAAGATGAATCAGGCGAATATTCCCTTGGCAAAGAAGGGGGGCACAGTGAGAACAGGATATTGCATCATAAGGATGTAACCGGACTGGAGATAGAAAGAGCTTTGCTGAATGAGTTGGGTAAGCTGCCCAACATCAACCTTATCAAACATTGTTTTGTAATTGATATTATAACCCAACACCATCTGGGTTATCTCGTGACTAAATCTACCACCGACATTACTTGTTATGGGGTTTATGTGTTAAATGTAAATTCTAATCAGGTAGAAAAGATTACTTCTAAAATTACTTTATTGGCAACTGGCGGTAATGGTCAGGTTTATCGTACCACCACCAATCCGCGTATTGCTACAGGTGATGGCGTGGCAATGGTTTATAGGGCAAAAGGAAGGATAGAAAATATGGAGTTTATCCAGTTTCATCCCACGGCTTTGTTTGAATCAGGAGTTTCTCCTTCATTCCTAATCACTGAGGCTGTTCGTGGGGATGGTGGTATTCTGAGGAACAAGGATGGAGATGCTTTTATGGAACAATATGACCACAGAAAAGATCTTGCCCCTCGTGATATTGTTGCTCGTGCCATAGATAATGAGATGAAAAGGACGGGTACCGAACACGTCTTCCTCGATTGTACCCACATGGATCAGAAGAAATTCATTCATCATTTTCCTAATATTAATGAGAAGTGTTTGAGCATTGGTATTGATGTTTCCAAACAGATGATACCTGTTGCACCAGCGGCACATTATAGTTGTGGGGGTATTAAAACCGATGAGATGGGACGCACTTCCATCAAACATTTATATGCCTGCGGCGAATGTGCCAGTACGGGTTTACATGGAGCCAACCGCTTAGCAAGTAATAGTTTATTAGAAGCGATGGTGTTTGGAGAGCGTTGCTTTTTAGATAGTTTATTGTTAATTGAAACTATCAATAAAGAAAATCATTTACCCACAGAGCTTCCTGACTGGATAGCGAAAGGGACGACTGCCCCTAAAGAAATGATTTTGATAACTCAGACCCGTAAGGAACTTGAACAGATAATGAGTGACTATGTGGGCATTGTGCGTACGGATGTCCGTTTGAGAAGAGCTATGCGGCGATTGGATTTGTTATATGAAGAGACAGAAGAACTTTACCGTGCTACTAAAGTTTCGCCACAATTGTGTGAGCTTCGTAACTTAATTACCGTTGGCTATCTGATAGTAAAAGGTGCTGAGTTTAGGAAAGAAAGTCGTGGATTACATTATAATACAGACCATTTAAGTAAGAGTGAATTGTTGCAGAATATTGTTTTGTAGACTCTTTTATGTAAGAAGTTTTATCGTATGAGATCAGAAGCAGTTTAAAAAATATCCTTAAAGTAATCTTGCTAATTCCCTTTATTCTACTACCTTAGCGGCGTCAAATGAAAAGACAGCAAACTATAGTATTATTCCCCATAGCAGTACCTACCACTGCTACAACGCTTTTTACAACAACCCTTTAAGGGTTGCAAATTGTCATATCATCCCATGGGCTTAACGCTGTTATATCTCTCAAAAGAATTGCAAAGCCCACTCACTCATACATTTACCATTCACTTACCTGACAAAAAATAAGATTAATGAAAGTTCTAAAATTCGGTGGCTCTTCGGTAGCCAATGCAGAAAACATAAAGAAAGTAGTAGCTATTGTAAAACAACCTCAATATACTAAGTCAATCGTAGTGGTGTCTGCCCTCGGTGGCGTTACTGATTCACTTATTTCATTGGCTACAGCTGCCGCAGAAGGTAATGAATCGTACAAAGAAACATTGGTTGAATTGGAGACAAGACATATTGAAACTGTACAGGCTTTATTACCTATTAACAATCAAAGTGCTTGCATCAGTGCGGTAAAACAACATTTTAATGAGTTGGAAGATGTTTGCGAAGGCGTGTTTCGTTTGGGCGAATTATCCGATCGTACAAAGGATAAGGTAGTTAGCTATGGCGAATTGCTTTCCTCCAAAATCATCTTTTTCTATATACAAACTTTGGGCACGCCTATCGAATGGATTGATAGCCGCAAAGCCATCAGTACCAACAGTAACTACGGATTTGCCGCTGTAGATTTTGCAAAGACTACCGAGAATACAAAAGTTATTTTAGATAAATCAGCTCATGGTTTATTTATCGCACCGGGCTTTATTGCCAGCGATAGTAAAGGATACACCACTACTTTGGGCAGGGGTGGTAGCGATTATACCGCTGCTATTTATGCGGCTGCCATCAATGCAGAATCAGTAGAAATATGGACTGATGTAACTGGGATGATGACTGCTGATCCTCGTTGGGTTGCAAATGCGCGCACCATTCCTTTCACTTCTTATCGCGAAGCAATGGAATTGTCGCACTTTGGTGCCAAGGTTATTTATCCGCCTACTATCCAACCAGCCATGGATAAAAACATTCCCATCTGGATAAAAAATACTTTCAAACCTGAAGAAGTGAGCACGACGGTGGCTGCCGGCAGCGCGCGAGCTCCTTCGCGGGCGGGTCATGACCACTCAGCGACGAAGCCTCATGG
>JANYEX010000188.1 GCA_025359725.1 Chitinophagaceae bacterium
CGGTACTGAAACCAAGGAAGGTGCTGCCATTCCCGTTCTGGAAGTTCATCATATATCCTAAATCGAACCTTTCAACCAAATAAAAGATAGGCTTGTAGGAAACAGTTATTTCTATTCGGTTAAGTTGCTCTTCTAAAGTAATCCCATTAATCTCCCAATCTGTTCCTAAGGGCAGTAAATGCTACAAAACCGCTGACATATCCATAAGCAAATCTCTGTATTCTCACACTAAATTTAGAATAACCAAATATTATAACAATCAATAGGAATTATGGCTTAGCCCGCACTATTTAATTAGAAAATATTCAAAAGTCAAGTGCGGTATAAGCGATAATTCCTAAAAATTTAATAAAGCAGTACTTTTGAAGAAATAATAAAATAATTGGATTAATAATAAAAGTATCTAAAACAACTTTGCAAGAGGAGACCAAAAAGGCTCTCGAAAAATTGGGAAAGAGGGGAAAAGCTAAAAAAACGAAGACACTTGCCAGCTTTTTTCGTAAGATGCCTGGGGCTTTTGGCGACGGGCTAACTTACCAAAAACAAATAAGGAATGAGTAGTAAATATTTTGCAGACACCAGTACTTTCATTTATTTGTTAGACAAACACCCCACTCTTAAATTATTACTGGAGGGTGAATGGTTTTATTCTTTTATAACCGAAATAGAGTTACAGTAGAAACCCAATATCACTACTCAAGAAATTGCCACAATAAAAGACGTTTTATCGGTGTGTAGCAAAATCACGCATATAGATTGTATAACTGAAGTTACTATTTCATTGAAAAGAAAATATAGGATAAAACTTCCCGATGCTTTAATTGCTGCCTCAGCCATTTCTTTATCCCTTCCGTTGCTTACCTATGATAAAGGTTTTGTTAAAATAAAAGAATTAGACTTGATTTTATTGGAGCCATAGTTTTCTAATTCCTTTTAAATCTGACGGGGCAATCATTAAATAAAACCCTAGCATTATATATTTGCAGCCTTATGAGTACACAATCAGAGAATGTTTTTCAAGCGATTATTTCCCATGCCAAAGAATATGGCTTCGTTTTTCCGTCTAGTGAAATTTATGACGGACTAAGTGCCGTGTACGATTATGGCCCTTATGGTAGCGAGCTAAAAAAGAATATCCGCGACTATTGGTGGAAAAGTATGACCCAAATGCACGAAAACATTGTGGGCATTGATGCCGCTATTTTCATGCACCCAACTACCTGGAAGGCGAGTGGACACGTAGATAATTTTAGCGACCCAATGATTGACAACAAGGATAGCAAAAAACGCTACCGTGTAGATCATTTGATAGAAGCTCATGCAGAAAAGTTGGCGCACGAAGGAAAAAAAGAAGAAGAATTTGCGCTTTTAAAAACAATGGATGAATTGTTGGCAAAAGAAGACTTTGCTGGGTTAAAACAATTGTTGGATGATAATAAAATAGTTTGTTCGGTAAGTGGAACAAGCAATTGGACAGAAATCCGTCAGTTTAACCTGATGTTCGATACCCAATTAGGTTCTGTGGCAGAAGATGCAAACACTATTTATCTCCGTCCGGAAACCGCACAAGGGATATTTGTGAACTTCCTGAATGTTCAAAAGACAGCAAGGATGAAAATTCCTTTCGGAATTGCCCAAACAGGAAAGGCTTTTAGGAATGAGATAGTTGCCCGCCAGTTTATATTCCGTATGAGGGAGTTTGAACAAATGGAAATGCAGTTTTTTGTTCGTCCTGGCACAGAAAGTTTTTGGTATAAATACTGGAAAGAAGCCCGTTTGCAGTGGCATTTGAGTTTAGGAATCAGTTTGGATAAATACCGTTACCACGACCATGTAAAGTTGGCACACTATGCAAAAGAAGCTTGTGATATAGAGTTTGAATTTCCTTTCGGATTTAAGGAAGTAGAAGGAATCCACTCTCGTAGCGACTTTGATTTGACCCAACATCAATTGTACAGCAAAAAGAAAATGCAGTATTTTGATAATGACATTGACGAAGCAACCGGAAAGGCTTATGGAAACTACATTCCTTATGTGGTAGAAACATCTGTTGGTTTGGACAGGATGTTTTTATTGATTTTATCTAATTCTTACGAAGAAGAAACCATCACAAAAGAAGATGGCAGCACTGATAGTCGCGTGGTTTTGCATATCCCAACCAAAATAGCCCCTAACAAATTGGCGATACTTCCTTTAACTAAAAAGGATGGCTTGCCAGAACTAGCACGGGAACTAATGGATGAGTGCAAACCATATTTTAAATGTTTCTTTGAGGAAAAAGATGCCATCGGCAAACGTTATCGTAGGCAAGATGCCATTGGAACACCTTTCTGCGTAACAATAGACCATCAATCTTTGGAGGACAAAACAGTTACCATCCGCTACAGGGATAGTATGTTGCAAGAAAGAATTGCGATGGATAAAGTGAAAGACTTGGTTTTGAGCGAGATATTGTAAAATTCTAGTCGTAAGTAATAAGCAGTGAGTATTCTTGACTTATTATTTATCACTTATTACTCACGACTTCGTTCCAATCCTTTATCTAATTGTAAACCGTAGCTTTTCTTTTGTTCCCTCGGCGTCAAAGCCTTACATTTGCCGCTCAAAAAACAGCTAAAAGTAGTCACACAACTTCCGTAATCCTTTGCTGGATTGTATTACACGGTTTTACTCTTAGCTAAAAAATTAATAATGGACATTAGAAACATCGCAATTATTGCACACGTTGACCATGGTAAGACAACTTTGGTTGATAAAATTTTACACAAAACCAATGTTTTCCGTGCTAATCAGGAAACAGGTGAATTGATAATGGATAGCAACGATCTTGAAAGAGAACGTGGTATTACTATCTTCTCTAAGAACGCTTCTGTAATGTACAAAGGCGTAAAAATCAATGTAATTGACACCCCTGGTCACAGTGACTTTGGTGGTGAAGTGGAACGTGTTTTGAAGATGGCGGATAGCGTTATCTTGTTGGTGGATGCCTTTGAAGGACCAATGCCTCAAACGCGTTTTGTGTTGCAAAAAGCATTACAGCTCAATTTGAAACCAATTGTTGTTATCAATAAAGTAGATAAGCCAAACTGTCGTCCTGACGAAGTGCATGATGCAGTATTTGAATTGTTCTTTACCCTTGATGCAACTAACGAACAGCTTGATTTCCCTACTTTTTATGGTAGTGGAAAGAATGGTTGGTTCAATAGCAAAAACGAACAATGTGATGATATCACGCCGTTGTTGGATGGTATCTTGCAATATGTTCCTGCTCCTATAATAGAAGATGGTCCGTTGCAAATGCAAATAACTTCCTTAGATTATTCGGCTTTCTTGGGTCGTATAGCTGTAGGTCGTGTTGCTCGTGGCAAGATCAGCGAAAACCAACCTTTTGCTTTGATGCGTACGGATGGTCGTTTACAAAAATCTCGTGTTAAAGAATTATATGTATTCGAATCTTTGGGTAAACGTAGGGTGACCGAAGTATTGGCTGGTGATATTTGTGCCGTAGTTGGTATTGAAGATTTTACCATTGGTGATACAATTGCCGATATTGACAATCCTGAAGCATTACCTATTATCAGCGTGGATGAGCCTACCATGAGTATGATGTTCAGCATCAATAACTCGCCTTTCTTTGGTAAGGATGGTAAGTTTGTTACATCGCGTCACTTGCGTGACCGTTTGATGAAGGAAACTGAAAAGAATCTTGCCCTTAAAGTAGAAGATACGGATAGTGCAGATTGTTTCTTGGTGTACGGTCGTGGCATCTTGCACTTGGGTATCTTGGTTGAAACAATGCGTAGGGAAGGTTATGAATTGACTGTTGGTAACCCTCAGGTATTGGTAAAACAAATAGATGGCAAAAAGCACGAACCATTTGAAAACTTGGTAGTGGATGTTCCAAGCGAATTTAGCGGTAAGGTAATTGATCTTGTTACGCAACGTAAGGGTGAAATGCTTATCATGGAAAGCAAGGGCGAAATGCAACACCTTGAGTTTGAAATCCCTTCACGTGGATTGATTGGTTTGCGTTCACAAATGCTTACAGGCACTGCCGGTGAAGCTGTAATGGCGCACCGTTTCCTAGAATACAAACCTTGGAAAGGACCAATACCTGGACGTAGCAATGGTGTATTGATAGCTAAGAGTACCGAAAGGACTACAGGATATTCGATAGATAAATTACAAGACAGGGGACGTTTCTTTGTTGATCCAAATGAAGAAGTATATGTTGGTCAGGTAATAGCAGAACACATTAAGCCAGGCGATTTAGTGGTGAATGCTACTGAAGCCAAGAAGTTGACGAACCACCGTGCAAGCGGTAGTGATGATGCTACACGTATTACGCCGAAGATATTGATGACATTGGAAGAATGTATGGAGTACATACAATTTGATGAGTGTATAGAAGTCACTCCAAAAAACATCCGTATGCGTAAGGTGGTATTGAACGAAGACGAACGTAAGAAAACGTCTAAGAGCATGAGCAGCGAAGCAGTAGGATAGGAAATGAATATGAACTCTGAAATATGAGTTATGAAATTGAAAAGCCCTTGAAGTAAATTCTTTAAGGGCTTTTTTGTTTTTATTTTATCATAGTATCACACAAAAAATTTTAGCAAATCAGTTAATTAAAATTAAAATTTAAAGCCTTTGAAGTAATTTTTTTAAAGGACGCCAACTCTTGCAAAAGACCGCTCTCGGTGAAAGAATTGAAAATTGAATAAAACATGTTCAAAAAAGCAATAATAAAATCTACTGATTATTGTTTTTTTTTCAGCTTTTTAAAATCTTTTTCCTTTTTTCAGCTCCAAGATACTTAATTTGCCTCGATATTTAATCCCACAGACATTCACAATAAGTGATTACTGTAAATTTAAAATTGGACAGTAGTGAAAGACATGAATTCGAGTACACCTGCAGAAAAAAAATGGTTCGCATTATACACAAAACCTCGCTGGGAAAAGAAAGTGCACGAGCGATTATTAAGAGAGGGAATAGACAGTTGGTGTCCAGTGCAGAAAATAAAGAAACAATGGAGCGACAGAAAAAAGATAGTAGAAGAACCCCTTTTCAGATCGTATGTTTTTGTAAAAATTGATTACATTACAGAAAGATTGGCGGTTTTGATGGTTGATGGTGTGCTGAACTTTGTGCATTACCTGAAAAAGCCAGCCATTATTAAAAATGAGGAAATAGAAAACATCCAATGCTACCTCAACGAAAAAGATGCGGTTATAGAGATGCGTGAATTGGAAGGGTTTAAAGCGGATACCAAGGTGAAAATTACGCAGGGGGTATTTATGGATAAGGAGGGTACTATACTGCGTGAAGGAAAGAAAAAGGTGTATGTTCAACTAGAAAGTATTGGGCAATTGATGGTCGTAGAATTTTCTGTAGCACATCTTGAAGCCGTTAGGTAAATAGCAAAATGAATAAGATAAAAGTATTTTTGAGTGATGTAGATGGCGTTATGACGGATGCAGGCATGTATTATACTGAAAGTGGCGATGAGTTTAAAAAGTTTAATACCCATGATGGTATGGGCTTTAACCTTATCCAGCAAACGGGAGTGAAGATTGGCATCATCACTACTGAAAATACGAAGATGGTAGAACGTCGTGCTGCCAAGCTGAAGATGGATTACCTGTATCAAGGTAAAGGTTTTGGCGGGAAATTGGCCGATGCTTTGGACATTTGCACTAAGGAAAATATCAGTATTAAGGAAGTAGCATATATTGGTGATGATGTAAACTGCATAGAACTTTTGCAAAATGTTGGTCTAGCGGCTTGTCCTGCCAACGCTACCCCAAAAGTAAAAGCTATTGAAGGTATTATACATCTCACGAAGAACGGTGGCGAAGGAGCAGTAAGAGAATTTATTGATATGATAATGAGTGGTGAGTTTTAAGGCATAAGTAGTAAGTTCTTAGCTCCTTTAGGGGTATCATTTAATCACAATCCTGAATGAATAAATTAAAGTTTGCGATCATCGGTTGCGGACGAATTGCCCAACGCCACGCCAAACACATCCATCGTTTGGGAATGTTAGCGGCAGTTTGTGACATAGATATTTCCAAGGCAAACGCCTTAGCCACAGAATACAATTGCAATAGTTTTTACTCAATAGAAGAATTATTATCTATCCAAAAAGATATAGACGTTATTGCTGTTTGCACTCCTAATGGGCTTCATGTGGCTCATACTATTTCGGCCTTGAATGCAGGGTTTCATGTACTTGTCGAGAAACCAATGGCAATTACCGTAAAGGATTGCGAGAAGATGATAGTCGCTGCCAAGATCAATAATAAACTTCTTTTTGCAATTAAACAGAACAGATATAATCCACCCGTTGCTGCTTTAAAGTCAGCCATAGACAAAGGCATATTGGGCAAGATTTACAGCTTGCAACTAAGCTGCTTCTGGAATAGGAATGCTGATTACTACGCAAATTCATGGAAGGGTACAAAAGAGTTAGATGGCGGTACGCTCTTCACGCAGTTCAGTCATTTTATCGATTTATTATATTGGCTCAACGGTGATGTGAACAAGGCTTTTGCTATTACAGGAAACTTTGCCCATCAAGGAATCATAGAGTTTGAAGATTCGGGTGTGGTGGCATTAGAGTTTTGTAATGGCTCTATTGCTACCATAAATTATACGGTTAACAGCCATGCCAAAAACATGGAAGGTTCCCTTACTATATTTGCAGAGAAGGGTACGATAAAGATTGGAGGGCAATACCTGAATGAATTGGAATATCAAAGTATCGAAGGTTTCACGTTTGGGGATTTACCCAAAGGGAATATTGCTAACAATTACGGCACTTATGTAGGCAGCATGAGCAATCATGATAAGGTTTATGAGAATGTGATTGATGTAATTCAGAATGGTGCAACAATGACTACTAGTTCTTTTGACGCACTCAAGACAGTAGAGATAATTCACAAGATATATAATTCGACGATGTATAATTGGTAAGTTTTATTCTCTATTTTCTTTTCTTACTTATGCCTTACGCCTTTTACCTCATGCCATTCACTTCATAACTCATAACTAATGTTTGTTACAATTAAAGAAGTAATCTTCGGAAAGAATGTAAAAGTGGTTGAACCTGTCAATCTCTACGGATGCACCATAGGTAAGGATAGCTTTGTGGGGCCATTTACCGAAATACAAAAGGGTGTTGTGATTGGCGAAAGATGCAAGGTACAATCCCATAGTTTTATTTGCGAACTAGTAACTATTGGCAATGATTGTTTTATTAGCCATGGGGTAATGTTTGTAAATGATCTATTTAGCAGGGGCAAACCAGCACAGGGTAAAAGAGAGTTTTGGAAAGAAACACATATTGGCAACCATGTTTCTATTGGTAGCAATGCTACAATATTGCCCGTATCTATTTGCGATAATGTGGTGATTGGGGCAGGCTCTGTGGTTACCAAAAATATTGCCAAGCCTGGCATCTATGCAGGCAACCCAGCAAAGTTTTTAAGGGAGCTTTAAATCAATTTAAAATAAACTAACAGTCGCATTATCATAATGGGCTGGAAGCCGGTATTTTTAAGTTTTGCCAATCTAGAGAAGCTAAAGCAACATTTCTGATAATAACTAATCAACCCTAGATTAACGCCAATAGTATCCATTCTGATAAATCTTTTTTTATTCTCTACTGCAAAGTTTTTTGCCCACTCAACAATTGCTGCAACTAAGTTTTGTCCTCTAAAGTTTGGGTTTGTTGCAATGCGGTGTATATAAATTGCAGTGTCACTATTTCGTTCTTCCCAAATTTGTGGGTCGCTAAAAGTAGTAGCCCATACGCACGCAACTTGCCCTTCAATAATTATTTCCCATTGGCAATCTTCTACTATTTCCGTTTCAAAGAGTTTTCTATCAAACTGCGGCCAATGGACTGTAAACTTTGTTTTCTGAAAGTTGGTAGCAATTTTATAATGAGCTTGTTTAAACTTATTTAGCCCTTATCACAATAAAAAGTTTGCATGAAGAGTTTAATATTTTGAGAAAAAACAAATTACTTGAGCGTTATCAGTGAACAAAAGGTTAGGGAATGTATAGTTCCTTATTTAAGTG
>JANYEX010000234.1 GCA_025359725.1 Chitinophagaceae bacterium
GCAATCTTTGTTATTATAGCGACAGTCTATATGCTGGTTTTATCGAAGAATATTATCCTAGTAAAAAACTTATTGCGAGGTTGGGCTTTTTGTACGGGCAATAGCAAGGAATACAACAACAATGGTATGAGAATGGGCAAATTAAAGAGATACGATATATCAATTAAATAAAAAAACGGGAAAGCATACAGGTTGGTGGGACAATGGTAATAAACGTTTTGAGTATGTGTTTAACAATGATTTGCCCATCAAAAGACATTGCCAATGGTATCGATCTGGCAAGTTGTATAGCCTGTTCGAATATAATAATGCAGGGCAGCCCGAAGGTGCGCAACAGTTATGGTATGAGGACGGCAGCGTGAAATCGAACTATGTGGTAAAAGATAACCGCAGGTTTGGTTTTTTGGGTGCGAAAGGCTGCGAGATGCGATAATATATTTGGCTTTACCACAGAGAACACAAAGGATTTCACAAAGGAACACAAGGGGTGAATGAAGTTTTGCAAATCTTTGTGTGCATCGTAGGAGTTAACTTAGTGTACCTTGTGGTTATACCTTTAATAATGTAGTAATGAAATCAACAATATTTTTTCTATTAATACTCTCACTATGCTTTGCCTGCAAGGCGAAAAAAAAAGATGTAGCTAACAACCTACCATTCTTTACTACGCCCGACTTTACCCCACGTTGGATGGATGCAGATTCTTTATCGCACCACCTGTCCCCTTTTTCCTTTACGAACCAAGATGGGAAGACAATTACTGAGAAAACAGTATTGGGTAAGATTCATGTGGCAGATTTCTTTTACACCACTTGTCCTGGTATCTGTCCCAAACTAACTAAGAACCTAGGATTAATACAAGAGGAATTTAAGAACGATACGACGGTATTATTGCTTTCATATAGTGTTACATCCGATCATGATAGCGTGCCTGTATTAAAAGAATATGCTAACCTAAAGGGGGTTATCTCTAACAAATGGCACTTACTCACTGGCAATCAAGATTATATAAACACGCTAGTGAGAAACTCTTATTTCGCAGAGAAAACATTGGGGCAAGAGAAAGGGGTAGATGATTTTTTGCATACAGAAAATGTTTTGTTGATAGATAAACACCTACGGATAAGAGGTATTTATAATGGCACGCTGCCTTTTGATATGGAACAATTGATAAAAGATATAAAACAATTGGAAGGGGAAGAATAAAGGATAGATTTAGAAGTAATTTCTTGTTACAGGAAGTAAACAACTAAATTCGTCGAAACTTATTATTATGAGTGCAGGTGAAATGAGGCAGCAATTGATTGAAAAAATCAAGACAATAGAGGATGATAACATTTTGGAAGAAGTGTATCGCATTCTAGAAGTGGGCACAACAGAGATAGAACAAATAGTACTTTCTGAAGCGCAAAAGAAATTGATTGATGAAGGATTAGCGGGCATTGAGAAAGGAAACTATTTATCTAACGAAGATGCGAATAATGAAATTGAAAAATGGCTAAAGAAATAGTTTGGTCATTAAAGGCACAAAATAATCGTAAAGAAATATTTACCTACTGGAATAACAGAAATAAATCGAACCTTTATAGTCTAAAATTAAATTCCTTATTCATAGATGCAGCGACCCTTATAGCGAAATTCCCTAAAATTGGAAATCGACCGGGTTTAAAGAAACACGCGTAAAATTAGTACGAGGTTATCTCATGATTACAAAGAAGAAGATACATTTATTTCTGTTGTCACCATTTGGGGTGGAAGACAGAATCCTCTAAAGTAGGAGAAAATATTAAGGTAGTTTGCTTTAATAAGGAAGAATCATACAAACAGATTAGCCAATTTAATTCAGCACAAATTAGCAAATGACATACATTAACATAAACGGAAAAGTAATAAAAGAAAGCAGTGGAGGTATTTCGGTAAACAACCGCTCGTTTAGGTATGGCGATGGTTGTTTTGAAACAATGAAAATGATTGATGGTAAGCTATTAATGTCCGATTATCATTTTGAGCGACTATTATCTTCTCTGGATTTATTGCAATTTGAACTACCTAATTATTTTACTGCTGAGTATCTCCAAGAACAGATTATTTCGTTGGCAAAAAAGAATTACCATAATAAACTGGCAAGGATAAGGCTGATGGTTTATCGAGGTGATGGAGGTTTGTATGACCCGCAAAACCATTTTCCTAATTACTTAATTCAAACTTGGGACTTGAATCCTGCCAACAATAACCTCAATGAAAATGGTTTGATAATAGATATTTTTGAAGATGCCATAAAAACTTGCGACAAGTATTCTTCTATCAAAAGCAATAACTACTTAGGGTACGCGATGGCAGCAATATGGGTAAAACAACAGCATCTTAACGATGCAATCATTCTAAATTCTCACAAAAGAGTAGCCGACGCAACCATTGCCAACTTATTTATAATAAAGGATGGAAAAGTAAAAACACCTAGACTAGATGAGGGCGGCATAAACGGAATAATGCGCAGACATCTATTGCTAACCTTACCAAAGCTTGAGATAGAAGTAAGCGAAACCCAAATATCAACAGATGAGTTATTAGCGGCAGATGAGTTATTTTTAACCAATAGTATTTATGGAATAAGGTGGGTAAAACAATTGAAGGAAAAAGAATATGGAAATGAATTGGCTAAGTTTATTTACAAAAAAGGAGTAAAGGGATAAGGTTTAAAATAGGAAAAGGTCAAAAGTGAAGTAATATAAACTTCAACTTTTGACCTTTTGTGTAGACAGTATTCTTATAATTTATATTCTGCCTTCAATTGCCCAATTGCTCTCAAGAGAATATCTTCCACTCTAGCAACAATATCTGGGGTTATATCAAGGTCAATACCTTGTTTGCCATTAAGTTCTATTGTTCTAATATCTTCCTTAATGCTTTGAATTTGCAGTGTGTCAATATTGCTTTTAAGGTTGTGCGCCTCGCTACTCATCTGTTTCCAATCTTGTATTTTGCAATGTTCCACCATCGCCTCCACAACGGGGGGCACGGTACTAACAAACGTTTCGGCAATCTCTTTCATGAAAGCCGTATCGCCTTGCGCCATCTCTTCTAACAGTGATAAGTCGTATAAGCGTTCTTCTGAAGTATTCATGATATAGTTTTTCTTTTTTCTAAAACAAGTGTAATCAAATTATACAATTCCTCTTCTTTAAAAGGTTTGCTTAAATAAGCATCCATACCAAGTTCAATATATTTATCGTTGATACCAATTTGTGTATTGGCTGTAAGCGCTATAATAGGTAAAGAACTTTTAGCTGGATTGCTCATCTGTCTAATTTCTCTTGTAGCAACAATACCATCTTTATTAGGCATGTGAATATCCATCAACACGCAATCAAAGTCGTTGTTTTCTACCAGCATTACAGCCTCAGCACCGTCTGGCGCAAGGATGGTTGTAAATCCCCAACGGTTAAGCATGGTCTTAGCAATGAGTTTATTTATCTCGTTGTCTTCTGCAAGCAGTACTTTGAGGGGGCCGAGCGTATTGTTTACCATAATTAAGTAATGAGGCATTGTAAAGACTAAAAACGAAAAAAAAACAAAAGTATTGTTAGACGACATTCAAATTTATACACATTATTTTAAATAGATAGCGTTTTTTTAACTATACCATTCATTTAAGGGGTATTACACTTTAAATCATTTATTTTCTGGTCGCAAAAAACAAATAAGTGACATTCTTGTCTATGTTCTTTATTTTTGTTTTCTATGGAAGTAACAACAGCATTAGTAGAAAAGTTAGCGCACTTGTCTAGACTATATCTTACAGAAGAGGAAATGGTAGGATTTACTGCCGATTTACAGAACATGGTATCATTTGTTGATAAACTTAACGAACTAGATACAACAGGGGTAGAACCTGTTTTGCACATGGGGGATGCAATAAATGCACTTAGGGAAGACGAAGTAAAAGGTAGTGTATCTAGAGAAGAAGCATTATTTAACTCGCCGATAAAAGACAATCAGTTTTTTAAGGTGCCAACAGTAATAAAAAAGTCATGAGCCATGAAATATGAGCTATGAACTATGAAATATGAGTTAAATACAAACCCATAATTAATACAGTTCACAACTAATATTTCATCTCATAACTCATATTTCACAACAATCATGGAAACTATCATTCAACTTGAAAATATAGAAAAAGCCTACTTTATGGGTACACAAGCCGTGCCTGTACTTAAAGGTATTACGCTTGGTATAAATAAGAATGAATATGTGGCACTTATGGGGCCGAGTGGTAGCGGTAAGAGCACATTGATGAACATACTTGGTTGTCTCGATTCGCCTACTGGTGGAAAATATATTCTGAACAGCAAGGATGTAAGCAAGATGTCCGATAATGATTTGGCAGAAGTTAGGAATACTGAAATAGGCTTTGTTTTCCAACAATTTAATTTGTTGCCACGTCTTTCTGCTGTAGAAAACGTAGCACTTCCGTTGATATATGCTGGCATAAACAAAAAGGATAGGTTGGAAAGGGCAATGGAAGCCCTAAAGAAAGTGGGACTAGCAGATAGAAGTCACCATAAAAGCAATGAGTTAAGTGGTGGACAAATTCAACGTGTTGCAATTGCTAGGGCGTTGGTTAATAACCCTTCTATTTTATTAGCAGATGAACCAACTGGAAACCTAGATAGTAAAACATCTGTAGAGGTGATGGAAATCTTTGGAAAGATTCAAGAAGCAGGGAATACCGTTGTGTTGGTAACCCACGAAGAAGATATTGCTTCTTATGCCCACAGAGTAGTTAGACTAAAAGATGGCTTATTGGAGAGTGATAAAAACCACAAGGAATATATGGAAGGGAAAAGGGTTTACGTATAATACTTGCTACTAAAATCTGTAAATCATACATGAGCCAATACATTTACACTTTGTAAGAACATTAAACATATAATTTATAATCTAACCGCCCTTCAAAAATTTAGTTTCAATTAAAACCACTTCTTTCTTCTAAACTATCGGTAATCTACATTCCCCAAGACAACTTTTGCATGAAATAAACCAAAGTCAGCTCTTTTTTTGCAAAACCTGACAAGTTCTGTGGTAATCCCGTCCAGTTTAGTGCTACTCTTGTCAGCTTTTCGTAAAACCTGACAAATTCTGTGGTAATCCCGTCCAGTTTAGTGCTACTCTTGTCAGCTTTTCGTAAAACCTGACAAATTCTATGGTAATCCCGTCCAGTTTAGTACTACTCTTGTCAGTTTTTGCTAAATGTCTGCTGACATTTATTTTTTGTCAGTACAAATAGCCCTAGTTTGTCTTAATTATTCCTTATCCTCAGCTTCATGAAGCGAATCTGCCTCGTTGCCTCTTCTCAATTTAATTATTGGCTTCTCTTGAGTACCTGTCACACTAAAAGGAATACCAAAGATACCTAATGGCGGAAGCCCTACCCTACCCTTTAGGTTATATTTTCCATCTAGGCTTACCTGTCCTTCAAACCTTGGACGTAATCCTGCAATCTTCATTTTGGTTCTTTCAATGGTCATGATATTGTTGGCAATGGTGGACTTTATGTTCACTTTAGATAGGTCTGGGTTGTTAAGCCTATCCTTTCCAGTTTCCTTTCCGACTGCATCCATCAACTTAAATCCTTTCAACTTTACTTTCTCTAAACTTAACACGCCTCCACCTTTTATAGATGGCATTATTGGGTGCATATATTCATCTAGTTTGCCCCCCAATTGATAATCGAGCGAAACAATACCTTGTACTCCCTTAGCAGAGGTTGCAATCTGCCTGAACAAAGGAATGCTATCGTAAGCCCTTTTAATATCAAAGTTTTGTGCATTTACCTTGAAGTCGAATAAGGCTTTCATGGGGGTAATGCTATGATAAGTAGCATCCATCACTGCCCTTGCACCTACAATCATAAAACCACTTTGCACCATTTTCAAACTACCACTATCCACTATTATCTGTCCTTTAATACTGTCAATCTTTGTTCCCTGATAATTAGTTTTATTAATATTGGCATTGAAAGAAACATTCAAATTCTTCGGAATAATGACTACCCCTTTTGTTGGGGCTGCGCTTGCAGTGGGTTTTGTACTTGGGCTTGCATAAGCCATAAATTCATCTACGTTGAGGTAGTTACTCTTCAAATCGAAGTTGCCTTTCAGCACAGCCGTATCCTTCAAGACATAATTAATTACATTGTTCAGGTATCCATTAAACAGAAAATCCGAAGTACCATAAGTAGCTTTGAATTTATCAAACACCATCCTATCTTGATCAAAATGAAAAGAGCCATCTTGAATATTAAATGGTTTAGGGAACAATTCTGAGGTCAGTGTCAATCCCTTTACTTGCAAAGTCCCCTTGTTGAATAATTTAGCGTACAACCCTGCTGTAGCATCACTTTGTAAGCCCCTCAATGTAAGATCTGCACGAATCAATCCCTTTAAACCATAGCCTTTTAGCGCAAAGACTTGATATATCTTGCCTATGTCTATCGTTCCATTCGAGCTGATATTATATTTTACATTAGATAGATTTTTCACATCTGCTTTGATAGAAAAAGGCTGTCCTTCAAATACTAAAGAGATAGGCAACACCGATATGCTCACATCCTTTGGTGAGGCAGACTTGCTGATAACCTTTGCCGAAACTTGAATCTGTTCTATTGGATGAGGATAATATTTTGTTTGAATAGAACCATCTTTCAAATTAAAACTGGCATTCACCACAGGATAAACTTTCTTAGCCATATCCAATACACCCTTTGCCTGAACATCAGCCAAAAGATTTCCTTTTAACTTAATACTACTATCCAATGGATAAAAATCTGGGATATCAGACAGGCGCAACATCCCTTTCAAATCGGCATTCACTTCAAATATTGTTGCCCCTTTTAGTTTGATGAACCCCTTTATATAATTATCTAACACCGTGGCATTTATGTTTTGCATATCTATTTCGGTATGCTTATAATCATTGTCCGGACAGAAGGCATTCAGGTTAAAAGCAACATGTTCCAGGGCTTTTGGCAACAAAGGATACTTGATATATCCATCAGAAAAAGAAGAGATGAACTTGAACGAAGGAATACTTGCAATAACCGTATCCTGATGCTTTTCCTTCCGAACCTTTCCTGTAGTATAAGTGATTATCTTGCTAAAATACTTTCCAGCGGCATCGCCGTCAATGGCATATTTACCCTTCATTCCCAAACCCTTTATACCAACGGCAGATTGTAGTTTACCTAAATCCATCTCGGCTTTAAGGTGTGCTTTTATAAAAGGTGTATCTAAT
>JANYEX010000270.1 GCA_025359725.1 Chitinophagaceae bacterium
TACTTGTGTCACTCTCGATGTTACTCTGTTGTCGGAGGCTGTCATCATTAAGTTTCTAACAGCTACTCTAAGCAATTTACCCGCAGCAGCCGCATTTCCAAATTCCGCTCCGTTCTCCCTCACACGGATAAAGTTCGGGTCTGTAGCAATTCGTTGTTTGCTTACACCACTTTTGGTTTTTACTAGGTGTCCATCCTGTGTTTTGTAAAAAGTCAGTTCATCTAAAGTTCCCTGAATCTTCAATAAGCCTTTTAACCGTGCCATAATATTTTATGTTTAAAATGATTCAATAAAGCAGTATTTATGCTACTATTTATCAAAGCTAAACGCTATTTTCTACCTTTTGGCAAAGGCACTTCCGCAATAAGTCATTCCTGCCGATATAGCCATAAAGCAATCATTTAGCCAACTAATATTATTAGTATCTTCGCAATAGCTAATGTATAGGTCACCTATGGCTTAAGTATGGCTAAAGTATCAAATTAATAATTGTTATGGAAAGGATTTGTATTTATCCAAAAGACATTCAAGTAGTAACTGGTAAAAGTGAACGGTACGGGCGCAATATTATATATCAGATAAAAAAGAAGTACGCAAAAGAGAGCCATCAATTGGTAACACTAGAAGAGTTTTGTACTTTTACAGGTTTATGCCTTCTATCAGTAAAAAAGGCTTTATTATAATACTTAAACATACCCCACTATGGTTAGAAACCCAGCGGGGTATTAATAAGTTAGTTAAGCTACTTTTCTAACTTTAGATGTTGTTTTCTCAAGCAATTTCACTGGTAAAATAGCTTTTAACTCATATATACGCTTAAAACTTGCCAATAATTGGTTTGAAAACTGTCTTACGGGGGTCACAGAATAAATAAGCAGTTACAATTTGTAGCTGCTTATTTTATGCACTAAACAACTATAAAAATCAACTATTGATATCGACACATCAAAGATGGCAATCGACATGCAAAAGATGGCGATCAACACAAACTACTTTATACGCTCAAAACATGATTTACACATAGAAAACACACATTAAAGCTTTCTAAATTATCCTTGCATTTCGTTACAAGAGCCTCAAGCGTGGCCTCTTTTATTTTTTAAAATCTTTCACTGCCGCTCGTCTTTCCATATATGGCTTTTCCTTGCAACTTTTTAATGGGCATTGAAATTGGTTCGCGAAAAGTAAAAGGCTACAATCTTGCTATAAATTATAATACAAACCCCTTCTCCCCTGCCTTGATAGACAAATGCGTTCTACCATCGGCTGCGGAATTAAAGGTTATTTCTTGCTTTTCTCCATTACTCCATTTCACGGTCAGCTTGGTATGGCTACTATTCCAAGAGGTTTTAGGTAGTTCATCACCATTGCGGTAAGGATAAAGCAGCACTTTATAATCGGGCGAAACGGCATCGGCGGGCAAGATAAACTTTCTTATTCTGCTTGGTCTTCCCCTTTGGTCAAGCTCGCTCCACTCTTCTATTTTAGGGGTGAGAGATGAGTTAGTATTGTTCATATTCAAGACCTTAACCAACAACATCGGCTGCCCTTTAGCAACTTTAGCATCGTTTGGCAAGAAACCAGGTAATGTATCCTTTGGTTTGTCATTCTTTTGTTCTGGATCACTGCCAGTCAGCAATACATCATATTCATTGTCACTTATCTTGGTCGATTTTACGATTTGAATATCATATTCAATCGTAAATATCCAATCATAATGATGCACCTTGTCATCCTTTGCAATATCATCAACAATAATTGAATAAGGCTTTGATGCCCTCACGACACCCGCTGTACGGAAAGCCTTTTGCACAGGATAATTCGGCTGGTGCACGATAGGCCAAATAGCACCCGTGGGCAATATCCAATCTGGGTTTTCAAACAGTGGCTTATCTAGATAGGTATAGGGGAGTTTGGTATAAGCAAAGTAGTTAGTGGTATTTGTCTCTGGCTCCCATCCTTTTGGTATATCAACCTTGTTGTTTTTTATATCATCCATGGTATAATACCCTTTTTTCTTTTTTAGTTTCTCCCAATTCCAATCCCAAGCATATTTTGCACTACCACAAGCAAATGTGGCAAAGGGTGCATCCTTAAAATCAACCATCTGACCTGGCACATATACCATTTGGTTCTTATTATCTATTACTACCTCACTGTTTTTGTTGCTTTCATAAGCTGCACCTCCTTGAACAGGACTCCAAACCCTACCTGCACCTGCAAACATGATCGCATTTCTATCGGCAGAAGGATGCCCACCATTCGCCTGACGGGTGTGCATATTTATCATCAACGCATCTTTCGTGTCCCAACTGCTCCTTGTCATCATTAACGCTCTCTCTCCACAGAAAAAGGTGTTTCCTAAATCCAATTTTGAAGGATCATTATTGTCCTTATAAAAGTCATTAGCGAAGATGGCATAAAACAAAAGCCCGTTGTAATAACCACCCTCGCTTGGCTTGTCGGGCACATTGCTATAATCGTCTGTCATTGCTTTGTGATACACCCAATCTATCTTTTTATCATCGGGGAACATATACTTCAATCCCAACAAATCGCACATAGTAAAACCACCACCTTTCATACGGCTACCTCCCAATAAATCATATTTAATAAAGCCATCCTGTGTGGGGATAATGCTATGTGGCAGAAACTTTTGGGCATAAGCCTTCAGGTAAGGATGACCCGCTAGGTTATCAAAACCATACATATCCGTA
>JANYEX010000248.1 GCA_025359725.1 Chitinophagaceae bacterium
TCCTGCGGTAATAGGTGCAGAAAGTGTTAGGGTTGTACCACTATATCCTATCACAGTTGTTCCCGCAGCGATGCCAGTGACTGGGTATATTTGTGTTCCAATAGGAATTGTTAAGCCGCTTTGAACTGTTAATGTGGTTGCATTGATTGAGGCACTTGCAGTAGTGTAAGCATACCATGCTGAAGCAGTACTTGCTGCAATAGCTATACTAGATCCAGATGACATAATAATAACACCAGTACCCGAAGTATAGGATGCAGACGAGAAAGTAGCACCAGATGGTACGTTAGTTCCTGTAAGCAAAAAAGTACCAGAAGGAAAAGTTAAGCCAGTTTGTACAGTTAACGAAGCACCAATAGCCCCTTGAACGACGTTGTTAATCGCCCCATATACAGAAGCAGTAGCCTGAGTTGCAGTTGTAGAAATAGAACCACTAGTATGAATACCATTACCAGTAGAGCTACCCGTAATGGCATTTGCACCAGCTCCCAAACCAGTAACAAGTACTGTGTTACCACCATCATTGAAATAACAACCCGAAACCCCACTACCACTACCGTTGGCAGTACCCAAATCCAAAGCACTACAAGTAATGCTGCCACCAGCAGTACCAACCGTGTTGCCATTGGGTGAAAAATAAACATACACATTACCTGTAAAGTATATTTTGTTTACATCAATATTTGAGGAAAACATTACATACAAGGGTGTGCCACCACTACCAGAATTGTTGGCGGTACCACCACCTATGTTGCCCCCATCAAATATAAAATTGTCGGTGGCACCAGTGTAGTTGGGCGTACCTGTTGTAGAACCTCCATAAGTGGTTGCCCAGTTGCTATTGTTGGTAAAAGAGCTAGGAGACCCAGAAGTTCCGTTGCCGCCAATCCAAAACCAGTTGGCAGCATTTGCCACAAATGCAAACAACAAGGCAATAACCAACATTGACATTTTGCCCAACAAAGGGGCACTGCATTTCTTGTAGAAATCCTTTTTCATTTTGTCATTTTTTGAGAGAGAAATGTTAGATGTAGTTTTGGATGAAGTATCCAAAAAACTTGAGCAAGACATTAATTTATTGTACATAGCAAGAATCGTTAATAAAAAAAAACGTTTTCGAAATTTCAAAATTAAGCATGCCTTAAGTAGCATACTTGTTCTGTTGTTGCAACTGCTTGTCCTGATTTACCAATGTTGTATTTATGGGGTTGTCTGAAACATAATTTATGGGATTTTGAGGGGATTTGCCAACTTTTCAGAAGTTGGTAAATCTGTGGTAATGGTTAATGGCAATATTTGGCAACTTCCAAAAAGTTACCAAATCATGGTTGCAAATCAGTCTGTAATTAATTGTAATATCGATTTGCCAACTTTCTAAAAGTTGGTAAATCTGCTTTAATCGATGATGATAAAAATAAGATAACCCATGATTTTTTAAAATTTGCAGAAAATATTTTCGCCGTTAGCAATCATTTCTTGGGCTAGAGAGATGTTTTCTTGCGCTAGAGCAATGATTTCTGTGCCTAGAGCAATCATTTCTCGAGCTAGAGCGATGTTTTCTTGCGCTAGAGCAATGATTTCTTACCCTAGAGCAATCATTTCTCTGCCTAGAGCGATGATTTCTTACCCTAGAGCAACGTTTTCTTGGGCTAGAGAGACATCATTTTCTCCTGAATTTCTAAAAAAGAAATATTTAAAGGGCAATTTTGATACGCTTGGCAATTTATTTAACCCAGAAATGCTTCGCTTTTATCCAAGCTTTCCTTAGCGGCAATTACCAATTATCAATTAATCAAGTTATTATTGCAGTGTTTTCAATCACTTAATACTATGTCTTTAAAAGTATATAATTCGCTTAGCAGAAGGAAGGAGGAGTTTAAAAGTATTACCGAGGGTCATGTGGGTATGTACGTTTGCGGACCTACTGTTAGCGGCGAAAGTCATCTAGGCCATGCACGTCCCTACGTAACTTTTGATGTAATCCATCGTTACCTAAAGCATTTGGGTTATAAGGTTAGGTATGTGCGCAACATTACCGATGCGGGTCATTTTGAAGAGGAAGGAAGGGAAGCAGAGGATAAGATTGCCAAGAAAGCATTGCTAGAAAGGCTTGAACCTATGGAACTGGTACAGAAATATACCAACCTTTTCCATTGGGCTATGAACGAGTTTAATACCATTCCGCCCAGTATTGAACCTACCGCTACAGGGCATATTGTGGAGCAGATAGTAATGATTGAAAAGATTATTGCCGATGGTTACGCATACATTGCTAATGGCTCTGTTTATTTTGATGTAGAGAAATATAATACCGATTTTAGCCAAATTGGGATGCCTTATGGCATACTGAGTGGGCGCAACTTGGAAGACCAGTTGGAAACAACCCGCGAACTAGATAATCAGGAGGAGAAAAGAAACAAATCGGACTTTGCCCTTTGGAAGAATGCGCCGCCAGAACATATAATGCGTTGGCCTAGTCCTTGGGGTGAGGGCTTTCCTGGTTGGCACATTGAATGTAGTGCCATGAGCAATAAATACCTTGGCGACCAATTTGATATTCATGGGGGTGGTATGGATTTACAGTTCCCGCACCATGAGTGCGAGATAGCGCAGAGTGCCGTAGTGAACCATAAAACAATGGCTAAATACTGGATTCATAACAACATGATTACCATTAATGGGCGCAAGATGGGTAAGAGTTATGGCAACCAGATTATGCTTAGTCAGATGTTTTCGGGCGACCATCCTTTGTTAGATCAACCTTATCATCCTATGACGATACGCTTTTTTATCTTGCAAAGTCATTACCGTAGTACACTCGATTTTGGCAATGACGCATTGAAGGGATCTGAAAAAGCCTTCAAGCGTTTGTGGGAAGCGTATGTGGTATTGCAGGGGTTGAACGGTACTCCGTTAACCGTTAACAGTCAACCGATGACAGAAGCAAGTTTATCATCCTCCACAACGGTAAACGGTGAACGGACAGCGGTTGACGAACAAGTAAATACGCTACTAAACGAGTTTGATGAGTTCATGAATGATGATTTCAATACGGCTAAAGTATTGGCAAACATGTTCGAACTGGCACCCATTATCAATGGTATAAAGGACAAACACATTCCTATTACGGAGCTACAGCCTGCTACCCTTTCCCTGTTGAAAAGTAAGATGAAAACTTATATTGAAGATGTTTTTGGCTTGAAGCAAGAGCAACAAGGCGGCGATAAACTGGAGGGCGTTCTACAACTACTAATGACGCTGCGCAAGGATGCAAAGACCAAGAAGGACTTTGTTACCAGCGACAGGATACGTAACGAACTAACCGCACTGGGCGTATTGCTAAAGGACGAAAAGGACGGCGGCATGAGCTATAGCATACAATAGATTTTTGTGCATTTTGGGGCTAATTGCATAATAGAATAAACTAAGCGGGTGTTTTGAAATAACAATTTCAAAACACCCGCTTATGGTTTATAAACATATCCCTGTCTGCGTTCATTTACTTTTTTGTCTGAACCAAGATTTATAGGATTTAAGTGATTAATAAGATTTGGGAAGCTTGCTAATTAGTATTTGTATAATTTTAGGATAGATAGTATAAGTAGATACTACTATCTATCTAAATGCTATTATTCACTTACACCTAGGTTTAGACAACAGATACAACAGGCTTATTTAATGCAAAAAGAATGTCTCTTTCTAAGCAAATAATCTTGCTTATAGCAAGTGCAATACTCCTTTTTAGTCCAAAACGCTTACTTGCTGCCAATGCTTTACTCCTTTGGCAGCAAGTAAGTGTATTTGCTTCAAGTGCAGTAAAGCATTGGCAGTAAATACGCGTATTTGCACCAAGTGCAGTAAAGCACTGACAGCAAATAGACGTGTTTGCTCGAAGTGGAGTAAAGCATTGGCAGCAAGCAAAATATTTTAATTGAAAATCAATATCAATTATCCTAACTAAAAAGGGTCGATAGGAGGTATTATCTTCTTATCAACCCTCATTTTCTTCATTTCTTAGTGCTTCTTAGAGCCTTCCTGCTTTTGTGGATCCTATCAATTGCCAATTATCAATTATAATTTAAAACACCTCTTTCCCATCCCGCACTAGCTTTGTCACTGTATGTCCGTCTGTTGCTTTGGTAAAGGTGAACACGTCTTTTTGTTCTTTCCAAGTAATAGTTAGCACGGTTCTGTCCGCATTCCACAAAGTTTTAGGTGTTTCTTCGCCTTGTAAGTAAGGAAATAACAACACCTTAAAGTTTGGCGCAACAGAACGTGAAGGAAGAACGAGACGCTTGGCAATATCCATCGTACGTAAATAAAACTGGTGCATATCCTCGGTCTTTATGTTCTCGAAAGTTTCTAAATGAGGGTTAGGTTCCATATTGGGGATGGCAGATTCAGTGCTTTCCAATACCCTCACCAATAGTTGCGGATCACCTTTTTGTGGGGTAAACTTACCTGCACTCAGTACGCCGCCTAAACCTTCTACTTCTGCCATATTGCGTTTCATGCGTTTGTCGCCCAATACCACATCATATTCGCCTTGTGTTCTGGCATCCGAAAGGGAATTGAAGCCAAGATTCAAAGCACCTGTTTCTTGCTTCACATCCACCAGTTGCTTGATGGAAACCACTTCTACATCCAACTGCATCGGCATCGCAAACTCATACAAATGTTCCTTGTCGTCTTTCTTTATATCATCTACAATCAACACATAATCGTGCTTGCCCTTCACCAATCCCGCCGTGCGGAAAGCATATTCCACAGGATAATTCTTCAACCGGTATGGCCAAGTATCCTCCGCCCACATCAATGGATTTGTTTCCATTGTGCCATTGTAAAAGTCTGCCACCTTACGCAATGGGTCACGCTCGGGCAAAACACTTGGGTAGTAGTGTTTTAGGTTGTTGGCGGTATGCGCATACACGCCATCACGCCATTGTGGCTCTACTTGTTTGCCCAACATAATATCGCCTACGGCAGATTTTAGCCAACTCCAACCATAGCAATAGCTTGCATCTATAGTACCGAATGTGGCTTCGGGCTTATCAATATAATTCTTCCAGCTAGCAGGTGTGGCAAAATAACCTTGCCCATGACCATCAATAGTAACTACAGAATGGTATTTGCTTTCAGTACTTCTCCAGCCATCCGTTACCCAAACACGCCCATTGGCAGCCAACATAAAACTACCCCTATCGGAGTGGTCGTGCGATTGGTACATCATATCTTGACGGGCATCAAACTGAAACTGAATGCCATTCTTGTTCCATTTGTTACGGGCAATCAGACTGCCCCTTGTAGGCTCGAAATAGGTAAGCGGCATTAATATAGGAGGCTCGCCATTATAGTCGGCAACGGTTTTTTCCGGGTCAGTACAGAACACAAAAGCAGCCACGTCTGGCACTTGTTTGATGTCTTTTTGAAGGGAATTGGCAAATACATAATCAATCTTGGCATCAGTAGGAAAGAAGTATTTCATGATCATCATCATCAGCCAATTAATGTCGGAAGTAGTACCCGTGTCACCATGTGAACTCCACAAAGCAGCAGGATTAGGGTTCATTGCATTGATAAGCCAATCGGGTATTGCGCGGAAATGTGGGTTGGTAAAGGTATTGTAAGTTTTATCCCTGCGGGCGATGGAAGCCATTACCAACAAGTCATTTGGGAACTGACCAAAAGTGTAAGTCAACCCCTCCGAACTCATGCCCTTTGCAGTAAAGGAATAGGTTAGGTAATCGCTAACAACATCTTTGCCCCTCTCGAAGATACGCTTGTCGTACCCCTTCTCGTTTTCAACCGCCAAAATCGATAACGGATAACAAATAGACATCGAAATGTGGTTCCACCTGCGCCAATGATGCGGCAGTTCCATACCCAAACCATACTTACCATAAGTAGCTTTTGTATAATACTCAATAAAGAACTTTTTATCTGTGGCAGTCATACCAGCAGCGGTAAAGTCGAAAAGTTTAGCAATCTCTCCACTACTATATATGGGCTCTTTAACTTGCAACAACTTAGCAGGATTTTGTGGCGTAGAATCTATATCTCTGAAAATTTTTCTGAGGTAATTTGCAGATACAGTACCTGTTTCAGTAAGCAAAGCCTTATCACCATTCAACTGAGCCAACAAACCTTGAATAGCCAATAGGTTGGCAATATCCTTAGGTGCAACACCATCAGCAGCGACGGGTTCTCTTGTTTTAAGGATTGCATAATAGTTACCGCTGCGCAATTTGGTTAATGCATTATTCGCTAATGATAGTAATTGCTTACCAATCTTTGTAGCTTCCAGCCTTTGCTTGATAGAAGCAAACTCATCTGGAGAAGTAAATATGCGCGGATGCACACCCGTTGCAGGCACTTTACCCAGCTTAGTAAAGTCGAACCCTTCGCTGTTAGGCACTAATGTTTCTTGGTAAGGATTAGCCCATTTCAATTTATTATCCAATGCTTCATCAGCCGTAAACTTCCTTTTAGGTTGTTCCAACAAACGAGGATCGTTGGAAGCGAGGGTATCATTTGCCCAATACTTAAATATATCTGGGATGGATTGAGAGAAACTGTAAGAGGCCATGAGTACACCCACAACAACTAAGCAAGTACAATTCTTTATTTTCATATAGTCTTATGTTACTTAGCAAAGATGTTGTCTATCACAAAAAGTTTAAGCCCGTAAGTGTCAACTATTGGTTTAGGTTGGTCATTATTTAGGGAGTAATATTTTCTTTACTCATTTAAACAGACAATTGCCTTTTATACATCTGAACTGCATTCTCATAACCAAGGTGCAAAGCGTCGCAAACAAGCGCATGACCAATACTTACCTCATTTATCCATGGAATATTTTGTGCGAAGTATTTAAGATTATGCAAATCGAGGTCGTGCCCTGCATTAATTCCTATGCCTAATTCTTTAGCCTTTAGTGCCGCAGAAACATAAGGGGCTATGGCAGCTTCTTTCTCTTCTATGGTAGTGGCAGA
Organism: Chitinophagaceae bacterium; assembly: GCA_025359725.1. Taxonomy (GTDB): domain Bacteria; phylum Bacteroidota; class Bacteroidia; order Chitinophagales; family Chitinophagaceae; genus Parasediminibacterium. The sequence continues at coordinate 6,993 of JANYEX010000248.1, forward strand.
AGCAAAAGCTTTGGCATAACCTTCGGTATACAATTCAATCCTATCCGTTCCTGTAAGGGCAGCACCCTCAACCATCTCAATAATAGGATCTACAAATATGGAAACACGGATGCCCGCACTTTTAAATGTTGCTATTATATAAATAAGATAATCCTTGTTTTTAATAGTATCCCAGCCATGATCACTGGTTAATTGTCCTAAAGCATCGGGTACTAGGGTTACCTGATGTGGCTTAGCAGCAAGTACCAATTTTACAAACTTATCCTCCGTCGAGTTGCCTTCTATATTAAACTCTGTGTTGATGATTGGCTTTATGTCATAAACATCCTTGTAGGTAATATGTCTTTCGTCGGGACGAGGATGAACAGTTACGCCATCTGCTCCAAATAACTGTGCATCTATGGCAGCCTTTACAACATTGGGGTTATCGCCACCACGACTATTGCGGATGGTAGCAAACTTATTTATGTTTACGCTAAGTTTTATCATAGCGGCGAAGATAATAAAGAACAAATGCCGCAGGAGATTGATAGAACCGAATTAAGTGGCTAAGAAAATTATCGTTGTAAATAAAAGAATAGTTCTATTAAAAAATAGCTACTTCCTTAGTAGCTTAGATATTAATTCGGACTTTGTTCGTACCTCCATCTTAACATAAATGTTTTTGAGATGGTCATTAACAGTAGAGGCAGATATACCAAGCACAGCAGCAATTTCCTTGTAGGTTAATCCCTTTAAGAGTTCATTTACAACACCATTTTCTCGGGCAGTAAGATGTTCAGTTACATCTTTGTAACTATCTTTTGGCTTGTGAATCTTTTTGAATAGTTTCATAGCAACATCAGGTGTTATCAAAGCGCCGCCACTACGGATAATATCTATGTTTTTAACAAGTGCCTCAATGTTGAAAGGTTTTAATAAATAACCATTGGCACCACGTTGGATACAATCAAATATTACACTTTCATTGTCATTGCCAGTAGTAACAACAATATGTACATCAGCCCATTGCTGGCGTATTAAGGTAATTCCCTCCATACCGGAGATGCCAGGCAAGCCTAAATCAATAAAGATGATAAAAGGCTCATCAAGCTTACTGCGTTCTTCCAGAAAAGCTTCCATACTGTTACATGAAAAAGTGATGTATAAATCCTTTTGCATGTTAACATAAATCTCTAAACTTCTCCTTAATGGACGGTCATCTTCTATTATACCTACTGTTATCATGGTACTAAATTAATGTGTTAATTTCTATATGGTGCTATTTGATTGACATTTATTTTTATTTCTTCTTTGAATCTTCACAAAATTAGATTTATTTAGGATATGTTGAGTGAAAGTAACAAGGTATTTCTTTTAATATGCTATTGATTTTTTTAGTATCCTATATTACCTATTGATATTTAAGCTAAGTTAACGTACCTTCACCGTCTTTCTAAATTGATGCCGTAACATCAAGCGAACCTTCTAAACCTTTTTGGTTCGTCTTAATGTGGCCTATTATCAAACAATTAAATAGACACATGAAATTATCAGCCTTCAAGTATGACCTTCCATTAAACCTCATCGCTCAAACTCCTACCAAAAGAAGAGAAGATAGCAGAATGTTGGTTGTGAACCGTAAGACGGGGAACATGGAAAACAAACATTTTAGAGACATCCTCGAATATTATGATGATAGAGATGTTTTTGTGGTTAACAACACCAAAGTTTTCAATGCACGTATGTATGGTCGCAAAGAAAAAACAGGTGCTAAGATAGAAGTATTTCTTTTGAGAGAATTAAACAAGCCAAACCGTCTTTGGGATGTAATAGTGGATCCTGCAAGAAAGATAAGGGTAGGTAACAAACTTTATTTCGGCGACAACGAAGAACTTGTTGCAGAAGTAATAGACAATACGACCAGCCGTGGACGTACTATTCGTTTTTTATGGGATGATGATGATGCTTCTTTAAAGAGAATGTTAGACACATTAGGTGAAACTCCGCTTCCTAAATATATAAAGAGAGTGCCAGATGCTGAAGATAAAGAACGTTATCAAACAGTTTATGCTAAATATGAAGGTGCAGTTGCAGCACCAACTGCCGGCTTACACTTTAGTAAAGAGCTAATTAAGCGTTGCGAGATAAAAGGTATTCGCTTTGCAGAAGTAACCTTACACACAGGGTTAACTACTTTCAGACCAATTGAGGTAGAAGACTTAAGTAAGCATAAAATGGATGCAGAATACTTTATGATTTCTGAACAAGCAAGCGCTATTGTAAATACGGCTAAAGAAACAGGACATAGAGTGTGTTCTGTTGGTACTACAACCATGCGTGCGCTAGAATCAAGCTTTACAGCACAAAAATTATTGAAACCAACAGAAGGATGGACTAATCATTTTATTCATCCCCCATACAACTTTAATATTGCTGATAGCTTAATTACTAACCTTCATCTGCCAAAGACAAGTTTGCTAATAATGGCTTGTGCGTTTGCTGGATATGATTTAACAATGGAAGCTTACAAAAAAGCAATAAAGGACAAATACCGTTTCTTCAGTTATGGAGATGCGCTTTTAATTATATAAATAGCTTTCAGGAACCGCAATGTTCTTTTCTTTATTCGCCATCGGTTTTATATCAAAGCTTATGGCGAATTTGTTTGTACACTCATCCAATGCCTCATAGCTTAATCGCGCATCATGTATTTCTACAATCTTATTTACAATAGATAACCCAAGCCCAAAGCCCTTTGTCAAGGATGCATTAGTTCCTCTATAGAATGGAATAAATATTTTATCAGCATCTGCTTCAGAAAGAATTTCTCCACTGTTAATAAACTCTACAGAAAGTATTTCTGGCGAAGTGTTTAGTATTATTACTACTTTCTTATTACTTGAATATAGATATGCATTCTTAATTAAGTTCCTAAATGCAGACTTTAATAAAACTTCATTGCCATAAACAAGGAGTTCTTTTTCTGATGTAGGGGCGGTTTTGAAAGAAATTTCTATTTCTAAATCATTAAAGAAACGTTTACTTTCAATAATACTATCATAAACAAGCTCATCTACACGAACTTCTGGTAAACTATTAGAATTATTAATCTTTTCAAATTGAGATAAAACCAACAATGAATTTGTAAGTTCTATTAACTCATTTTGTTCTTCTTGCAATGATAATAAGATACGCTTGTGTTCCTCCACCGTCAGTTCCCTTCCCAATGCGGCTTCTGTTTGGGATAGCATTTTTGTTAATGGTGTTCGCAATTCATGTGAGGCATGTTGTACAAAACTCTTTTGCCTTTCAAATCCTTGATTTAATCTTTCTAGCATAGCATTAAAGTTCTTGGCAATCTGCTCTAGCTCATCCCGTCCTTTACCTTCGTTTACTTTGGTTGCCATATTAGAGGAAGAGGTAAGCTGCATTTGATTACTCAACCTTGCCAATGGTTTTAAAGCTTGTTGTACCATCACAAACGAAAGAGATGCAGAAACTAAAACCCCAACAGCAAATACACCGAGTAGTATATAAAAAAGATGATCTAATTTCCTTAAACCCGTCTTATCTATGGCACCACATATTACAAACATCTTCAAATCATCATAATATACGCCTATACATTCAAAGCTTCCATCGGTATATTTAAACTCCCTTTTCCGCTTTATTGTTTTTAGTAAAGACTGAGATAAGTGGAGTTCAATTGAATCATTCTCCTTAAAGATTACATCAGTGGGTTCTTTTATTAACAGCATTTGTAGCATGTTTAGGCTTACAGTATATGGTTTAGTTTTTGCCAAAGCCGAGCTATCAAAATTTAAACTGCGATATTCATTTATAAGGGAATTAGTTCGGTTTCTTAATCGCATATAATGGTCATCTATACGATTACTTTTATAAAGAAAAAATATAGTTATGGAGGATACAAGAAGTATATTAGCTACGAAGCAGGTGATAAAAATGGCAAAGCGAAGTTTTAAATTCATTACAACCTTTAGTTATTCCTTTATGTAATAGCCAAACCCTGGTTTAGTAAAAATAAGTTTATTATCAAATGGTTTATCAATCTTGTTTCTTAAAAAGCTAACATACACTTCTATTGTATTTGTACCAGTATCAAAATTAACATCCCAAACGTTCTCTAGTATTTCCTTTTTTGATATAACTTTTCCCCTGTTTTTACAAAGCAACACAAGTAAGGCAAACTCTTTAGCAGTTAATGGTATTACTGTTTCTCCACGTTTTACTTGCTTATTTTCAAAGTTAATAACCATATCCTCAACCTCTAAATGCCCACCTCCTTTAACCAAAGATTCCGACCTTTTGATAAATACATTAATCCTAGCAAATAACTCGTCAAAATAAAAAGGCTTCACCATATAATCATCTGCGCCTAGGCTGAAAGCCTTTACTTTATCATGAATTTCTCCTATGGCTGTAAGCATTATTATAGGCACTTTCGTATCTAAATTCCGGAACAACTTACACAATACAAGCCCGCTTTTGAAGGGAAGGTTAACGTCGAGTATAATTAGAGAGTAACTATTTTTTAGAAAAAGTTCTTCGGCAACTTTTCCATTTAGTGCAGCATGAGTTTCAAATCCCTTCCTGTCCAACTCTTCCTTTATTATCTGGCTTAGTTTCGGCTCATCTTCAGCTAATAAAATTCTATGCACCTTATTCATTTTTCGAAGTATTGTCAGCAGTTATAACAATCGTGTTGTGTAATCATAATACGACAATATGTATAGACAATTTGTTGCAAATGTGTCCAAAATACATTTACGATGTTTTATAATTGTGAACAAAGATTCATGACGAATAGAAGTATCTCAACTTGATTGTAATTAAAAATTTAAATAATAATAGGGGAATGTAATTTAACCTGTGTCAATTGCAATTGGGGCTTTCGCTCTCTTTCCTTCTTTTAGGGCCATGGCCCTAAAAGAAGGAAAGGGGGCGAAAATTTTTTAGCAAAGTTTCGGCATCCTGTCGCCAAACATAATGCTTAAT
>JANYEX010000283.1 GCA_025359725.1 Chitinophagaceae bacterium
AGTTACTTACGGGGGTACTGTAACTTACGGAGCGGCAGGGGGTCAGACAGTAGTTGCTGCAAACTACAATAATTTAACCGTTTCAGCGACAAGTGGCACAACCACTTTGGCAAATAGTGGAACGATAGGCATTGCTGGAACATTTACACCCGGTACGAGTACCTATACAGTTACAAGTTCTACCGTCAATTTTAATGGTGCAGCGCAAACAATTCCAGCCTTCACTTTCAATAATCTGACCAATACATCTTCTGGTACAAGTACCTTAGGAGGAACAGTTACGGTGAGTGGAAACCTTAATAATGCGTCTGGCACATTGGCTTGTTCTACAAATACATTAAACATTGCGGGCAATTTTACCAACAGTGGAACTTTCACAGCGGGAACCGGCACTGTCAACTTTAATGGTACTGGACAAACTATACCTGGATTCACCTACTATAACCTCACCAACTCTTCGGGAAGCACAAGTACACTTGGTGGTACAGTGATTGTGACTAGTGCATTGACTTTGGCATCTGGTAGTTTGGATGTAAGTTCTTCCAATTATGCCTTATCCGTAGGAGGTAATTTTACCAACAGTGGAGGTACTTTTGTTCCAAGAAGCGGAACTGTTACCTTATCTGGTGCAAACCAAACCATTACAGGTGCTAATTCATTCTACAATTTAACAAAGACTGTTTCTGCCGCTGCTACCTTAACACTTAATGGAGGAGTTACACAAACTGTAACGGGTACATTAACACTAAATGGTGCTACTAGTCAATTATTGACAATTGCCTCTTCCACTGCACCTTCAATTGCATCTATTAATCCAACGAATGCAATCGTCAGTTATTGCTCCATTTCTAATATCACCAATAGCAATTCAACCGCAGTATTTGCTGCCGCTTCAAATAATGGCGGTAATAATACAAACATTATTTTCAATACCTATACTTGGACTGGAACAACCTCTACAGACTATACAGTTGCTACCAACTGGAGTCCTAGTCGTACTTATGTAACTACTAGTGACGTCCTTACATTTAATAACGGAGCAGCCAATTCAGTTGCTAATGTACCTAATCAAACAATCTATCAGTTAAATGTATCCGGTGCCAATACGACTGTGAATTTACAGGCAGCTACAGCAGGAAATATATTAACGGTTTCAGGTGACAACAATACTGGGACTTATGACATCAATGTGGCTGCTACTGATTCTTTGAACTTGACTGGCACAAATGAACTTACTGTGAGGCTTGGTACTAATGCAACGGCTGATATACTAGGTAATGTAAGATTAGATAATGCGGTGCAAGTATTGGATGCTACATACAGCACGGGTGCTGTTATCAATTTTGAAAATGGTTCTACTTGTCAAACAGGTGTCAACTTCCCTGCTGCAAATAGTAGTGGGAATTATCCATTTACAAATATCCCGGTAACGGATAATGCGCGTGTAGTATTCAAAAGCGGAAGTACCTACTACAACAATGGGGGAAATTCTCCAATTAGCAGAACTGTAAGTGCCTCGAGTCTCCAATTTGTAAACTTCCAATCAGGTAGTTGGTATGTATATGGACAAAGTGCAGCCAATCCATATCAGTTGGTGCTAAGTAATGCAGTTTACGCCAATTTTGAATGGAACGTGAATTATTCTGGTAATTATGGTGGAAGTTCTGGAACAAATTTTACAACCTTTGATAGTATATATGTTGCTCAAGGAAGCTTTACAATGGCTTTTGGCTCAGGTACCACGAGTAATGCAATCAATATAAACAAAGGGATAAATGTTGCTACCGGATCAACCTTTGCAATAGGCTCAGTTCCTGGAATTACTACTAATATCAACTTTGCGGGTAGTGCTACCCAATATATTAATGGTTCTGGTTCTGTAATATTTGGCAATTATTCAGCAAGTTCTACTACCAATTCAATAGCAGTCAATGTCAATAATGCAAATGGGATAGTACTTCAAAACGGCACCTTGGTAAACTGTAGCACGACACCTACCTATGGTGGCACAGGTACAATAACTGCCACCTCATCTACTGCAACATTGTCTTTTGTTCAACAGGCAAACTTAGCAATACCTTCTATTTTTGGAACTACCATTGGTAACCTTAATGTTCAAACTGCTACTGGCAATGTATTATCATTAAGTGGAGCTACTACAATCGCTAATAATCTAACTATCACAAATGGTACTTTAGATGTAACTTCTGCTAACAATTACGGTTTGACTGTAGGTGGCAACTTTTCCAATAGTGGTACATTCTCCCCTCAAACAGGAACAGTTACGTTCAATGGCACATCAACAATCAGTGGTAGTACAACAACAAGTTTTAATAATGTAACCATAGCTGGTTCTAGTACACTTACTGGTAGGTCTTCTGCAATTTTCAATGTGGCTGGCAACTGGGTTAACAATGGTACCTATACACACAATAGTGGCACTGTCAACTTTAATGGGTCAACAACAGTAAGTGGCTCTCCAATAACAACATTCAATAACTTGACCATTGCTGCCTCAAGTACGCTGACTGGACATCCTACAAATATGAATATTGCTGGAACTTTCACCAATTCTGGTGCTTTTGTTCACAATAGTGGCACTGTAACTTTTAATGGAGGTGTTTCACAAAGTATTGCTGGTGCCGTAACTTTCAATAATCTAACTACATCAGGTTCAAGTACTGCTGTGACTGATGGAAATGTATTGACTGTTTCTGGTAATTTATTGATAGGTGATGGGTCATCATTTACAGTGGTTGCTTCGAACTGTACAGTTACAGGAACAACAACTATTGGTCAAGGTGGCGTAGGTACCTCTAAATTGATTACATCTAATACTTCTGGTACAAGAACGTTTACGGGATTAGTAACCGTGAACTCTAATGGAGTATTCAATAATACTGCGGGTTCTGCATCTATCTTCCAAGGAGGGATAACCAATTATGGCACATTTGATGGAACTATTTCTTCCTATGGATATACATTCAATACAAACACCCAATCTATTTCAGGGTCTGGTTCTTTTGGTAATATTTATAATTTAACAGTTACAGGCATTGTCCTCACTAATAATGTATCCCTTACTGTTACTAATGCACTTTCTGGTACTGGTGGACTAACCCAAGGAAGTAATAGTACATTAAATTTGGGAGCTACACCAACCATCACTGCACTTTTAGCTACTGCAAGCGGCAACACCGTAAACTTTAATGGTACTGGTGCGCAAACTATTGCTGCCAATTCTTTCTATAACCTATCTATCAGTGGTACACGCACAACTAATAGTGTTACCCTGATAAGTGGAGGTACAATAAACATTGCAGGTACATATTCCAATACCGCATCCTTTACAAGTGGCTCGTTAGTTAGTACAAACAATACTGTCAACTTAAATGGTACGTCTAATCAATCCATAGATGGTAGCACATTCAACAACCTAACAATAAACAATAGTGCAGGTGTTACACTGAATGGAAATATCGCGGTTGGCGGTACGCTTACCCTAACGTCAGGAAGGGTAACAACAGGCACAAACACTTTAACTGTTTCCAACACAAGTGCATCAGCAATTGCTGCTACCACTTCTTTTGGAACTGGAGCATACATAAACGGTACATTGATTCGCTCGGTTGTTAGCACTAACAGTAACTATATTTTCCCTGTTGGTCAATATAGTTCCTCTACTGACTACTACTATCCATTTACATTAAATACCAACACAGCTTCTGGTACAGTTAACGTAACCGTGAATGCTTCTAAAGCTAATGCTGGAGGTACGGCCGATGGAACTACTGTTGCAACTATTAGCCCAAATGAATTTTGGCAAGCAACTGCTTCTGCTGCATTAACTGGAACAGTTTCTATAGGTACTGCTGCAATAGGGTCTTACAACATCATTGGCACAAGTACTACACAATCTGGCACTTATTCTTCATTGAGCGGCTTAGTAAGTGGAACAACTATCAGTAATTCCTCTTCGGTATCTATTCCTACCTCATCTGCTTATTTTTTAGTGGCAACTACTGCCATTGCGCCACCTACTATAACATCTATTACTTCTTGTGTTCCGACAACTGCTGCAAACAGCTTCTATGCTCGTGATACGATGACTATCAATGGTACTGGATTTATTTCGACAAGTGCTGTCACAGTTGGTGGTCAAACTGCAACAATAATTGATAATACTGGTATCCCAACTGTACTTAAGGTACTGGTAAGTGCTTCTGCAAGCAGTAATGTCATAACTGCTAGCAATGTAGGTGGCACCACAACTTACAGCGGCGGAACTTTTATTCCAGGATTCGTTTCTCGTTATACAGGCGGTTATGGAACTGCTACTACTTGGTTGGGTGGGGTTGTGCCTACTTCCAATGCGAATATTACAATCTGTACTACCGTAACGATGGCCTCAACAACTAGTAATTTACAGAACCTAACCGTAAATACCGGTGCAACCCTAGCCTGTAGTAATATTGGAATGAACTTCATTACAGGTGCCATAATTACAAATAAAGGTACGATTACATCTAATAATACGATGACTTTTGCTGGAACATTGTCAGTAAATGGGACAACTGCCGCACAGTTTAATAACATAATACTTAACGGAGTCACCACTTTCTCTACAGCTCCAACCATAAATGATACACTACGATTCAACTCAGGAAGTTCATTAGCTGGTAGTGCGCCAACTTATGGTACTACTTCTACTATTGCTTACAATACTGGAAGTGCAGTTACACCAGGTATTGAATGGACACAGAATGCAACGTCTGGGTCAGGCGTTCCATATAATGTTAATCCTTACAATGATTTGAATTTTAATAGTGGATTATATACAGTATTAAAATCATTGACCACGAAAGGAAACATTACAAGTGGTGGTGGTAGTTTGGATCTTTCTGCTACTACAGCTTCATTAGTTATCAGTGGTGCTACTGCGCAAACAATTAATATTGGCAGTAGTGCGAAAAATGTGTATTCATTGACAATAAATAACACAAGTGGAGGTGTCACCTTAGGTTCTAATGTTACCGTTGCTAATACTCTTACCCTTACAAGTGGAGTGGTCACTACATCTTCAAGTTATTTATTAACACTTAATTCAAGTGTAACTGTATCAGGTTACAGTTCTTCAAGTTATATCAATGGGCCTTTGGCTAAAGTGATTACTTCAACTACACCTTTTACATTCCCAGTGGGTAAGGGAGGTAATTATAGACCTGTTACATTTACTTACGCTTCCTCTCCTGGAACGAAGACAGTAACTATAGAACAGTTTGAAAGTGCGTTCTCAGGAACACAACCTTCTAATGTAACTGTTACTAGGTTTGGTTCTCGTTATTGGGCTATCACCCAATCTGCCACTGGGACTAATTACACCGTTGGATTAAACAATGGGGGCTCTGTAGGAACTGGAACTGTGAAAGTATTGACTTTAGATGGCGGTACCACAACTACAAGCAGTACATCCTACTCATCGCCTACTTATACTTCAAGCAGTTATGCAGCTTCTACAAC
>JANYEX010000288.1 GCA_025359725.1 Chitinophagaceae bacterium
GTTGCTTTGCTGTAATCACTTGCAAACAAGGCTTCACGCAATGGTTTCAGGTTCTCGAAAGCAGTAGGGTTTACGTTCGTTTTAACGGGACCACCACTCCAAAGGGTTGCTTCGTTTAGTTCAATCAGCTCTTCATCCACCTTACCAAACACCATCCCACCAAATGTTCCATTGCCCACAGGTAATGCTTCCGTCCATTGTTTGGCAGGTTGATTATACCAAAGTTTAAGATCCGACTGACTGAAAGAAGCGACAGAAAACAGTCCTAAGGCAATAACCAACAAAGTTCTGCGATAGGTTAACGAGGTAAAAGCAAGCATAACAAAAATTAATCGATTTGAATTAGATGAATAAGCATGTAAAGAAAAGACCTGCATACTATATTTTACTGATTATAATAATGAAGGTTTAAATAAGCACAAATCAGGGTAATTTATGGCGTATATAGCTGCACAGTATAATTTCTTATTTGAGCGTATTCCAGTTATAAACTGGTTAGACTAACAAACATCAATGACCAGCTTTGCTGAACACTGGAGCCAATAGGGACATAAGTAACTTGGAATACTTGAATAAAGCTTGTCTTTTTTATTCGCGGTCTTTATGCACTATAAACCACCATATCTTCGGTATTTATAGTTTCCGTATCAAACCATTTTCACATCAAACGTTTCGTTATCTGACGCAGAATCAGAAAATCTTTCTCCCATTCAAACACATTTCATCACCACAAAATCAATTTACCGCGTGATAAAATGAAAATGTATCGCTGCAAAATGAAAATGCGGCGACACAAAATGGAATTGCGGACTTAAAAAAGAACTAAAAAGAACGAATCCAAAACCCTACACAGGAAGCATAAGTACTGATTGATAGTTTTCAGGTTGCCTCTTTACAGTATTTTTAAAAGAATTTCTAATTTGTTAATCATTTAAAAACAACTAAAATGGCTTTACCACAAGGAACACAAAGGGATTTTATTTACAAATAAACAAATCAGATAAGTATTGGTCTTTTAGTTCAGCATAAAACAATAGGTAAATAATTTGTGACCCTAGTTTTTTCCTAGTGCACTTAGTGTTAAAACTCTTTTTTCAAACTTTAATTTTTATTACATGAAACAAACTTTAGTAATTGCCATTTTAACCTTGCTTGTCTTTACAAACAATATCTTTAGTCAATCTAGTTCTGACTCTTTAAAAGCAGTCATTCTTACTCCACCATCACCCGACAAGCCTCGTATAAATGGTGCGAGAGTGTTTGGTGTTCGTCCGGGGTCGCCTTTTCTGTTTTATATCCCAGTAACAGGCATTCGTCCTATCAAGTTTTCAGCCACTAACTTGCCTAAGGGTTTGAAACTAGATGCTAAAACGGGTATTATCACTGGCAGTGCCGCTGAAAAAGGGACTTATGTTATTACCTTAAAAGCGAAGAACTCAAAGGGTAGTACTGAGCGAAATCTAAAAATAGTAGTAGGGCGAACAATTGCACTAACGCCACCTATGGGCTGGAATAGTTGGAACGTTTTTGCCTCAGAAGTATCTGCCGACAAGGTTAAACGCGCCACTAATGCTATGGTTAATAGTGGTTTGATGAATCATGGATGGTCTTATATCAATGTAGACGATTATTGGGAAAATAACCATAGTTACAGAAGAACGAATGACACAACTTTACAAGGTGACTACCGTGATGCACAAGGAAATGTTCAACCAAATGCTCGTTTCAAAGACATGAAAGGTTTGGCAGATTATATCCATAGTAAAGGATTAAAAGCTGGATTATATTCCTCACCTGGCCCTCTTACTTGTGGTCAATGCGCTGGTAGTTGGCAACATGAAATGCAGGATGCCCAAACATATTCTGATTGGGGCTTTGATTATCTTAAATATGATTGGTGTACTTACGATAAGATAGCTAGAGATAGTACTCAAAACGATGTGCCGCATTACTACAGAAAACCTAAAATGAGCGATTCTTCTGGGGCGATTTATCCTTATGTCGTAATGGGCAAGGCATTGGCGGCACAGAAGCGTGATATTGTTTTTAGTCTTTGTCAGTATGGAATGGCAGATGTTTGGAAATGGGGCGCATCGGTTAATGGCAACTGTTGGAGAACCACTGGCGATATAGTAGATACGTGGAAAAGCCTTAGTAGCATTGGTTTTAGTCAGGATAGATGCGCGCCTTATTCTGCGCCTGGTCATTACAATGATCCAGATATGTTGATATTGGGATATGTTGGTTGGGGCAACCCGCATCCTACAAGGCTGACACCTGATGAACAATATACCCATATCAGTTTATGGAGTTTGCTATCAGCCCCTCTTTTGTTGGGTTGTGATTTAGAAAGGCTGGATGCTTTTACCCTCAATCTAATTACCAACGATGAAGTAATAGATATTGACCAAGATCCTTTGGCAAAAGGGGCAAAACGAGTGTCATCCAAAGATTCTTTGGATGTATTTGTTAAGCCTTTAGAAGATGGAAATATTGCAGTGGGGCTATTCAATAGAAGCACAAAAAAAGCAACAGTAACAGGCAATTGGCAAGACTTGGGTATCACAGGCAAACAAACCGTTAGGGATTTATGGAGACAAAAAGATGTGGCTGTAACCTCGGATAAGTACGAAGCAGAAGTTGCCCCACATGGTGTTGTTTTATTGAAGTTGACACCAGCTAAATGATATTCACCTCAAAATCATTTATCTACATAGCATTTACAGAATGAGAAATTCTTCTTAAAGTATTCCCTAATGTTCTTGGCTACAAATACAGCTAAACGCAAATATCATTTTGATAAACTCGAAAAGAATTCTAAAACTGTAATAACATGAAATTTAAAACCCTAGTTTTGTTTTCATTCAAAACACTGAATGATTTTTAATGTTATAAATTTAAACAAACAATAAACTTTCATTCTAAATTAATTTTATGATACAATACTTTAATCTTTCAGTAAAAACAAAACTTTTACTATTTTGCTTACTGGTTGCTTCATCATACAAATCAACTGCGCAAAGCAGTAACCCTTACACTAGTAAATCGTCAACACGTTACTCAACCAATAATATAAACACCAAGAAGAATATTTTTTGGGCATCTCAACCCGTACTTCCCGATGAAACAGTGATGATTGCTGGAGATAACTTACAAGATGTGCAGTTTATACAAGTTAGACGTGTAGATAAAAACGGTATTAAGACTAGCAATAAAGTGGGTTTTCAAACTGTTAAACCTTTGCAAGCATCACAGGAAAGTTTGAAATTCATCCTTCCAGCAACCTTACAAAAAGGGATATTCGAATGTAGGTTTATTGGTACAGACTGGCAGCAAACTATTTTTCTTAATGAACCAGATGTTTGGTGGTGGCAAGGTGACCAGGGCACTTTTGCAACCACAGGTGGTTGGCTGCGTGCATTTGGAAAATCACTAAACCTCGACCCAACAAGTAAAGTTTTGTTGACTGATAATGCTGGTAATTCATTCACATTGAAAACATCCCCGAGTGACGGATTTTCACTTTTCTTCTCAATTCCTACAAATTTAATTCCTGGTAAATACCAAGTAACAATTAAAAATTCTTTTGCCCCATTATCAAATAAAGTTACTGAAATAGAAATCAAGAAATCTGATTTATTTCCACAAACTGTTTTTAATGTGATGGATTATTATGGACAAGATTCGATGAAAGAAATATTAAAGACAGTATCAGCTTTCGACAAACCTATTAATAGAAACCAAGCTATAGATGCCGCCTTAAAAAAAGCATCTGATAATGGTGGGGGAATTATATACTTTCCAGAAGGGAAATATGCTTATGAAGGACAACTCAAGGTACCGCCACATACAACTTTAAAAGGTGCGGGAATGGGAGTTGCAATACTTCGGTTCGGAACTGGAGATTTTTCGATTGATGGTGGTAGTAGGAACAGGCGAATCAACGATAGTTCTGATGAAAAAGCCGCTCCACCTGTACTAATTACTGGTGACGATTATCATTTACAAGATTTAAGTATTTACTTTCCTAGGCACTTTAATCAAGGGATAGCGAGTGGCGACGGTTTTCAGATGGAAAGAGTTAGGATACGTATAGATCGCTTTTGGGTTCGTTCAGGTAAATTAGAGCATGATCTTTTAATGAGTATTGGCAATAACTGTAGGATAAAAGACTGCGATATAGTTGCACAAGGTAATACCCTTAATTATAAAGGGAAAGGGGAATGGATTACCAACAACACTATTATGGCTGGTAATCTTGTTCTTGGAATGTGTGGAAGTAATGGGGCAATAATTGAAGATAACAAATTCACAAGCATTGACCCACAGGCGTACATCAACCTTAATGAAGAAGGAAGGAATATATACTATGCCCGCAATACAAATACTGCACAGTTTGCTCAGGAGTCCGATTTTGGTTTTACGTTTGATGGTATGGGTCAAGCTTACCTTGGAAAGGTTGCAGCAACAGAGGAATCGTCAATTACTTTAGCAAATAACCCTAAATACCCCGATTGGGCAAATGAGCAGAATGATTTATGGAATCATTCTGTTGCGGCAATAATAGACGGTAAGGGTACAGGACAATATCGACTTATTACTGCCAGATCAGGGAGACATTTTCAATTGGAGAATCCTTTTGAAATTTCACCTGACACGAGTTCAATCCTGTCAGTTATCCCATTTCGCGGACATATTTTAATAGTTGGTAACCGTTTTGAAGATACACACTGGTTAAACATGGGTTGGGGATCATCTTTCGATATTATTTGCGCGAATAACCAAGTAGTACGGGCTTCAATGTTCTTGAGCGAAGGAATGAAATCTTTAAATAGTGTACAACCTTCTTGGTATGTACAGTATTTACACAACGATGTTATCGAAGGGCATACTATTGTACAAAATTATGGAGGCCCCATTAATTCTCCAATATTTTCAGGATTGGTTACTAGATTTTGTATTCATAGGGGTACTCATTTGCATTCAGACAATAGTGGGAATATTGAAATTGCAGGTGACGCTAAAGATGTAATACTTGAACATTGTATATTAGACAATCAATATAATCAAATTCTATTGAAAGATAAAGTATCTGGGGTATTGCTTAGGAACAATCTTTTTTCAGATTTTTCTTTACACTATGGTGGTAATTGTTTGAGCAAGGCACTTGTATTTCCGG
Source organism: Chitinophagaceae bacterium (assembly GCA_025359725.1). Classification (GTDB taxonomy): domain Bacteria; phylum Bacteroidota; class Bacteroidia; order Chitinophagales; family Chitinophagaceae; genus Parasediminibacterium. The sequence continues at coordinate 5,180 of JANYEX010000288.1, forward strand.
CATTAAAATAATTAGATTGTAGTTAAATTTTTGTATGAATCCATCGGTAGATTTTTATTTTAAAAAAGAAAAGAAGTGGCAGGAAGAAATAGTAAAACTTAGAGAGTTTGTGCTGGATTGTAACCTTGTAGAAGAATTAAAGTGGGGCTGCCCTTGCTACACCTATCAAGATAAAAATATTGTTTTGATACATGTTTTTAAAGAGTATTGTGCCCTGTTGTTTTTTAAGGGTGCATTATTAAAGAATACCCATGGTATGTTGATACAACAAACAGAGAACGTACAGGTGGCAAGACAGATAAGGTTTACTAACCTTAAAGAAATTACAGCGCAAGAATCTATCCTTAAAGAGTATATCTACGAGGCTGTAGAGGTAGAAGAGGCAGGTGTAAAAGTGGTACTTAAAAAGACCGAAGACTATGCCGTGCCAGAAGAACTGCAAAAACAGTTAGACGATAATCTAGACTTTAAAACTGCCTTCGAAACATTGACACCAGGTAGACAAAGGGCTTATATTTTCCATTTTTCTCAACCAAAACAAGCTAAAACAAGAGAACAGCGGGTAGAGAAGTATAGGCAACAAATACTGGATGGCAAGGGTTTGAACGATTAGTAAATACCCTTTTGTTCATATCTTTTCATAACAAATTGATACTTTTTTAGTCTGTAAACCTGTCTTCTTTGCATTGTGAGTACTTGCTAGCAGCTAGCAAAAAACTGCCCAAAATCCTCGGAAGACTTCTTTTAGGGCTAGGAATACGCGTTCTGTCTTTCCTAATACAACTTCCCTTACAAGCAGTACAGGTTTCGTTTACATTAGTATTCCTTTTGCTTTAACCAGTACTCATTTAAGTAGAACCAGTACTCATTTAAGTAGAACCAGTACTCATTTAAGTCGGACCAGTACTCGTTTAAGTAGAACCAGTACTCATTTAAGTCGGACCAGTACTCGTTTAAGTAGAACCAGTACTCGTTTAAGTAGAACCAGTACTCGTTTAAGTCGGACCAGTACTCGTTTAAGTAGAACCAGTACTCATTTAAGTAGAACCAGTACTCATTTAAGTAGAACCAGTACTCATTTAAGTCGGACCAGTACTCGTTTCATAGAAACTAGTATTCCTGACATCTCAACGCGTAATACTGACATCTTACCGAGCAAAATCTACTCTTCAACCATTACTAGGTTGCCTTTGTGGAAGAGTATTTATGGTAAACCAAATAAAAGGAAAGCTATCCCCACCCTTATCAGACACTAAGAGAAATAAAATTGTAGGTAAAGGAATGCTAGCAAAAATAAAATTAGTAGTAGGCACCTTAGAGGGAATGTTCGGCAAAGGGTACAGAAGGATACTTTGGGAAGAATGCTCCCTTTGAAGCCTACTCCGAGGCTTGCACAAAATATATCGGTGAGTGGATTTGGTTTTGTAACATGAATTTAATTGGCAAAGCGTCTTGCCCTAAGCTGACTTATTGATTATAATAATGTGATGAGGAACAACAAATTAGCACTGCCTGTTCTATTCATCAGTTTCATTCCTGTAAGGTATTTTTATCTCTTTGGGTTTGAGGGCAAACAACCTATCGAAGTCTTTTTTATAAGATAGGCTTACCCCCTGCCTATTAACACGACCAAGGGTAGAACCACTAATGTCTAAACTATTCTTGCTGAAAACAATAGCACGTAGCCTTTTATCTTTGGTAAGCATCAGCTCTACATTCAAATCGGGCAACCACTGAAAGTTTCCATTGGTAATAGTAGAGGTTGCACCAGGAGCAGAGAAGTCTAAATCGCCACCGTAAGTAATGATTACATTATCATTAAAAAAACTTTTACCTATCTTAATGTTTACATTGGTTCTATCTAGGTGGTTGCTGCTGTTGGCAGAAAGACCACTACTTTGGTCTAAAATACTAGAACTGCTATAAAGGGAAGTACCTAAATCGAAGCGAAGACTTCTGTCGCCTGTAAGTTTAAACAGTAGGTTGGATACAGCCCTATTTACCTGCTTGGTTAATAGCTGCGAAATAGTGTTCACCCCCAAACTATTGATGCTACTGCCTGCGTTGCCCGCAAGAAGCCCTTGCCCGTAAGGGGCAAATGTGCCAAAAACAATAAGAGAAGTAGCCTGAGAAAGCATTTCATTCTGGTCGCCTTCTATTCTATTAATAAATTCCATAAACACAGGGTCTGTCTTTACGGGGCTAGACTCTGGGAAATCTAACCTGAAACTAATCTGAGGCTTACTAATCTTGTCCCTTAATGAGGCAATAACAAACACCTGACCCCGATAAGATTTAGTAGAACTATTAACAGCCGCTTGTTGGGATAACAACAAATCACCCGCACTAACCCTATCGGCAACATATTGGGCATCTATGTGAATATCGGCATTAGTAGGGTTGCCTGTCCATTCGATATAATTTCCCGCATCGGGCAATAAGATAAAAGGCTTTCTGATAAAGGATTGGAAGTTGAAATTATAACTTCCCTGATCGATGCCATACCTTCCGTTCATGGTAAAGGGCACCGAAGTTCCTGCAACAATCTTTAGCCTACCGTTACCCACTGCTTTTATCACATCGCCGGCTTGTTCGTCTAGGATAACATCTATAGCCACATATTTATTGGCGGTAAGGTCTAGGGAAACCGTTAAATCGAAATCACTTTTCTTTTCCTCAGCTTGCATCTCTGTACCGTACTTTTTAAAGACAATAAAGTCGGCATCGCCATTCTCCTTATCAATAGAGTTCGGTATAAAAATATGGGAAGAATCGTTCGCCTCAGCCACCATAGTAAGGTGTGCACTCTTCTCCGGCCCCTTGAAACTAATATTTGCGTTGCCCGTAGCATAGCCATAAAACTGCTTACTATCTTTCGGTTTGGTATCTATTAAAAGTAATTTGCTTGTATTAAGGGTAAAATCAAAGTACATATTCTTAAAACCTTTCTCGTACAACTTGCCCTTTACCTTGCCCTTGTTTTTGTATCTATCTTTGATGGTAACCTCGCCAATGTCTATACCGTCCTCATTGAAGTTAATCGTAGCACTATCAATGGTATAATAAACTTGGGTATAGTTAACCCGTAATCCTGCATTGCGTATATCAACCTTGCCCAAAAGATCGGGCTTGTTTGGGTCGCCACTTACTACAAGATTTCCTTGTGCATTACCGCTCATATCAGAGAATATATCGCCCAAAAATCTTTGCACAAAACTTACTTTAGCATCGGCAAGTAGCGTGCTTACATATAACTGTTGCCCTGTAGAATCTTTTGTATCGTAATGCCCTTCGGTATTGAAGCTATAATTCTTATTGGGAGATGTTGCCTTAAAATCGATTATACCACTCTTTGCATTGTAGTTAGCAGTAGCATTTACTAACCCAATGGAATCGTTATCTATCCTAAATTGTTCGGTTTTTATATTTGATTCAGCATTAAAATCGCCAAAAAAGTTACTCAGTTTAATGTTACCATTTGTTAGCCCTTCAAACTGAGGACTCTTCATGAATAAGGAAGTAACATCCCCCAAAACAACATCTTTTAGCTTAACAATAAGGTCGTTAGTATTACCCGTTTCATCCCCCTGCGACTGTAAGGTTATTTCCTGCAAACCTTGTGTAAACTTTACTTTATCCGCCGTTACCTCATTTCTACTAAAGACTATAGACCCGGTATTCTCTAGGTTCCATTTCTTATCATTCAATACAAAAAAAGAAGGCTTACAATCTATCTTAACGCCATCATTAAGGAAGGTAACGCCCGCATTTAAGTCTGCCTCATTTAAGGTATTCTCTGCTTTGGTATTAAGTTTTACCAGTGAATAATCATTGCTAGAAACAATACCAATCTTGGTATTAGGAAAGTTTAAGCTATCGCCGATTCTGATATTGGATATATCACTAGCTATTTTAAGTGTATCAACCGTGCCATTTGCCTGAACAGACGCATCAGTAAAATGATACTTATCGTAAGTAAGCGTAGGTATATTAGCATGTAGGCTAAATTGGTTCCGATTAGTATTCATCGAGCCAATTATGGTTGCATAATCAAGCCCACCAAGCTTTTTATCAATAATTTTTGCATAACTATCAAAGTCTTTGGTATATAGTTCAATGCCAAAATCCTGCATCTGTGGAACACTTACAGGCGGGGCAAAGTAAGAAGGGAAATAATGACTGAGGTAAAGCTGTACCGCATTAGGAATATCGAGTATCTTGTAACTATTGCCAGAGAAAATAAGAGAAAACTCATTACTAGAAAGGGTCAGTGTCTTATAACCATCCGCATCTATGTTAGTTTGCAATACCAACGAATCGAAGCTTAGCTTATTCTTTTCGTGCAGCAAACTAGCATTCAATATTTTGGCAGAACCTATAAACTGATCAATGTTCTTACCTTTAAAATTCATATCCAACAACCCAGTAAGCTCTATGTTATCATTGGTTAGTTTAAGGTTTTTAAAGTTACTACTATGCAAATCGCCTAGTACATTTATGCTTGGGTTATTCTTGCTCAAATCAGCTTCCATAGTACTGGTAAAGTCTATGTTTGGGTCATCTATCTTAGCATCGCCCTTAAAGAAATTCTTTATTATCGTAGCATCTGTGGTAATGTTTGTGTAGTTATACCCATTAAATTCAATGCTGTTAAACTGCCCAGTAATGCTAGTATTTATCTTATCTAAATCGAAACTACTACCAACAATCTTACCGTTAAAATCCACCAACCCAACCTGTGTACTGTTAATCAGTCTGCCGAGGTTAAAGCGGGTAGTCAACATTTCCCCAGAGTAAACTGGCTCGCCCTTATCGGGAATCTTCATGGTAACATTCGCATCAACAGCCCCGATGCTCGTACTAACGACCCCCTTCGTTTTAAAGTTGTAAAGTGTACCCATAAAACCACCTCTAAACAAGACTGTTCCTAATGAGGCAATGTTTATAGTACTCGAATCTCGCAGTACGGGTATATAAATGCCTAAGTCGTTGCTAGTCGTTTTGATAGTACCATTCGGGAAATTGATAACAGTCTTTTCTATATCGGGCAGGCCTTTCATTGCAAAGTCACCTTGTACATCACTAGAATTACCCGACTTCATAAAAAGGTTCTTTACATTAAAGTTGGCAACACTTCCCAAAAAGTTCCCCGAGATGATTACCTCTTTCTTCCAGTTTTTTAAAGCGGGGGCAAAGTAGGCAACATCATCACTACTTACCTTAGCGTTCTTTATTTTCCCATCCATAATAACATTGGTAACATACTCTGGAAAGTCATTATTAAAATGCTTAAACTTCATGGCATAATAATCGCCCAGATGACTTTTATTGGTCAATATATCAAGCTTAGAAAGTTCTATTATTTGTGGGGTAATACGCAGCACACCTTTTAGTTTTTTAATCTCGAAGCCACAACGATCCTTGCAACCAATAACCACATCGGAACGTAGGGTGTCTTTATTAAAAGTGACATGCTTAAACGTGCCACTTAATTGCGTTAATCTAATATGAGCCCCATCAAAATGAGGCGATGGCAGGTCAGAATCACCATCTAAGTAAAAGATGCCATTATGTACCTTAATACTATCAATACGCATCATGATACCCGGATTAAAACGAAACGCCGAGGGCATTTCCTCTCGCAATTCTCTTTGCTTGATAGAATCTGGACGATTGCCTGAATACTCTCTAAGCCCGAAACTAGGTTCTTCAAGCAGAACACTTTTGACAGAATACCTCCCCTTGGCAAAGTCAACCTTGTCTGCATCAAGTAACAATATACCAACATGGGCAGTCATATTTTCTCCCCGCCACGCATCAATCTGTTTAAAGGTTACGTTCTTTAAATCTAGCTTTCTGAGGTTTATGTATATATCCTGACCATCAGATTTAGAAGTATCAGACGAAGTAAAATGATCTATTATAAATTGATAATTCCATGTAGGCTGTTTACGTTCTAGGTGAATAATAGCATCCTCTAGCCCTATATACTTGAGGTCAGCCTTTTGTTTCAAAAAGAACCAATCAGTAATACGCACCCTCAACGTTCCCGCATAAAGTAAAGTATCCTTGTGTATATCCTTTATAAGGATACCGCTAAAATCTAATTTATCAAAAAGTGAGAAAGTTACTTTATCAATTTTCACCTCTGTCTTTAAATCGTGCGATAACTGCCTAGTTACTTGCTTAGCAAGCCATGTTTGAACAGGAGGCAACTGGACGGCAAGCAACAATACCAACAAAAATGTCAGCATCAGGATAATAAATCGCCCCGTTATCTTGATATATTTCTTCAAATGTTATTGTTTTGAATTTTTGCTCAACAAAGAAACAAGCATACCTGCCAAATTCAATACCAAAAATCAGATTATGGCTATTATTTGAGTTTTTTATGTAATAACTGTGAATATTCAATAGAATTATACGGAAAAGATTTTAAAATCCCCCGTGGCTAGTTAAAAAATGAAAGTATATTCAATTGTTTACTCAAATATTAAGATTAGTCTTCCTGAGACAATCTTACTAATATTCGATATTGACCGCAATCCAGAATTTTAATCCCTCTTCTATCCCATCAAATTTATTTAATCTATCATAATTTAATGTCTTGCAAATTAGAATTAGGAATGTAAAAGAAAAAATTAGTTCAGAGTCAAAATGGAAACAAGTATTATTGAGTAGGCTCGAGAAAAAACATGGAACACCTTATTTCATTTCAGAAAAACATATTGATTACGACTTGGCAGAATTAAGAGGTATAATGATGAATCTTTTAAAATAATTATACAACCAATAAAAAAAGTATCATCGTAGCTTCATTACAAGATTGTTTATTTCTTCTCTAAATAAATACTCATAATTTACTAATTATTTCCCCTTACTAAACATTTCAAAACATTTTACGTTTAACATTTTTACACGCTAACAACAAAAAACTACAAAATGAAACAGTACATCCTCCTTTTCTTTTCTCTCTCCATCTTCTTTTTCTCATGCAAAACAAACAGTGCGAAAGAAAATACTGAACCGAGTAATGCAGATGTTCTTAAAAAGGCGTCTAGAGAAGTGAGAAACGGATGGATTTATGTACATCTAGAAGGTACTCCCTCCGAGGTTGGTTATCAGCATGGTTACTTATTGGCAAACGATATTGACACCAGTATCCAGACGGTGTGTTATACCCTTGCCCATCAAACAGGTAAGGATTGGGCTTTTTTTAGAAGAGCAGCAGCAAGTTTTTTATGGAATAAACTAGACTCGGAATATAAAGCTGAGATAAACGGAATAGTGGCTGGGTTGCACGATCAGCATAAAAACTATGATAGTTTGGATATAACTGCCTACAACGCCATGGAAGAGTTGGCGTATTACTACGTGCCGATGCTTGCTGAAAAACAAAAAAAAGGTACTGGACTAAACAAAGCACCAGGCAATTGTAGTGCTTTTATTGCCACCGGACACTTTACTAAGGATGGGAAAATTGTTATTGCACACAATAACTGGTCTGATTATATAATTGGTCAGCACTGGAATGTGATTGCAGATATTGTACCTACAAATGGGCATCATGTACTGATGGATTGTATGCCTGGTTTTATACATAGTGGCGATGACTTTACGATAAATGATAGCGGCATATTGATTACAGAAACAACTATTACGCAGTTTGTAGGCTTCGATTCTACGGGGATACCAGAATTTATGCGTGCAAGAAAAGCAGCGCAATATGCCAATAGTATTGATGATGTGGTAAATATTTTTCTGAAAGGAAACAATGGAGGGTATGCAAACGACTGGCTAATTGGCGATACAAAAACAAACGAAGTTGCCAAACTAGAGCTAGGATTGATTAACCACAGGGTTTGGCGCAGTAAGGATACCGCCATCATAGGTTCTAATTTTGCTAGCGACCCTAAGCTTATAAAAGAAGAAACTACCTTTAGCGTATCGGATAGGAGTTCTTCGCCAAATGCCCGCAAACTACGAATGGAAAAGTTAGTGGCAGAAGATAGTAAAGGAATACTTGATATTGAGACGGGAAAAAAGATAGAGAGTGATCATTTTGATGCCGTACGAAAGAAAATAGTAGGTAATCGTTGTGTAATATGTGGCCATGTGGATGAAGATCCATTAGGCAGTTCACAATGGAGCGAAGGTCCTTATTATCCAATGGGTGCTGTTCAGTGTAAAATAACTAATGCTGACTTGGCTGCTAAAATGCAATTCTGGGCACACATGGGACATCCCTGTGGTGAAGATTTTATTGGTGCCCCATTTTATAAAGCACATCCAGAATATAAATGGCAATCTAAGTATCTTAATAATATGTTGTCATATCCTTGGACGCTTTTTGAGGGAAGGAAATAATAAGTAGAAAAGTTTATGGATTGATTTGTGGCTGCAATCCGTTGAGGAATTATGAGTTATAAGATTCTATTCTTTCTGATAGATTCTTAACTTACAAATACCTCAATGGATTGCGCTTTGCATTGTAGATGTACCTTTTGATGTTCATCCAGAAAGCCAATATCATGTAAATTATGATGGGCGAACCCATTGTTAAAAAGGATATGTAGATAAACCACATCCTAATTCTGGTAGAGGCAATACCAAGCTTTTCGCCGATTGCAGAGCAAACACCGAAAGCATATAATTCTAAGTATTCCCTTAACTTTTCCATCGTTTGTAATTTGTTTTGTTATTTGTGTGCAAATTATACATTTTAGTTCAATAAATTAAATAAACTTAGGTAAAGCATATATTGTTTTCATTAAATTCGCAACTTTCTCAATCAGGAATAAATTTTAACACATAAAGCAAAAAAATAACCATGGCATTTGACATTGAAATGATTAAAAAGGTTTATGCAGAGATGCCTGCAAAAGTTGATGCTGCCCGTAAAGCATTAGGCAGACCGCTTACCTTGTCTGAGAAGATTTTGTTTTCTCATTTACACCCCGATCAGCAATTAGAAAATTTTGGAAGAGGCAAGTCTTATGTTGACTTTGCGCCAGACCGTGTAGCAATGCAAGATGCTACTGCGCAAATGGCTTTGTTACAATTTATGCAAGCGGGGCGACCAAAAGTTGCAGTCCCTTCTACTGTGCATTGCGACCACTTGATTACCGCAAAAGTGGGTGCAAAAACAGATTTGGCTGTAGCCAATACGGAGAGTAAAGAAGTGTACGATTTCTTGGCATCTGTATCTAATAAATATGGTTTAGGTTTCTGGAAACCAGGTGCAGGTATCATCCACCAAGTAGTGTTGGAAAACTATGCATTTCCTGGTGGAATGATGATTGGCACCGATAGCCATACGGTGAATGCAGGTGGTTTGGGTATGGTTGCGATAGGTGTAGGTGGTGCTGATGCTTGCGATGTAATGGCAGGATTGGCGTGGGAACTTAAATGGCCAAAGCTTATTGGTGTTAAACTAACGGGTAAATTGAACGGTTGGGCTGCCCCTAAAGATGTTATTTTGAAAGTGGCTGGTATCCTTACTGTAAAAGGTGGTACTGGTGCTATCGTTGAATATTTTGGTGAAGGTGCTGCTGCTATGAGCTGTACTGGTAAAGGCACTATCTGTAACATGGGTGCTGAAATAGGTGCTACCACTTCTACTTTTGGTTACGATGACAGCATGAGCCGCTACTTGGCTGCTACTGGTCGTGCGGATGTTGCTGCTGCTGCCGATGCCATCAAGGAACATTTGAATGCAGATGCTGAAGTTTATGCTGACCCTGCCAAATATTTCGATGAGATAATTGAACTTGATTTAAATACATTGGAACCACACTTGAATGGTCCTTTCACGCCGGATTTAGCTACGCCTATTTCTAAAATGAAAGAAGCGGCTGCTGCCAATGGTTGGCCTAACAAGGTTGAGTGGGGTTTGATAGGTTCTTGTACCAATTCTTCTTACGAGGATTTGTCAAGGGCTGCTTCAATTGCCAAGCAAGCGGTTGATAAGGGTTTGGTAACCAAGGCAGAATTTGGTATCAATCCAGGTTCTGAACAAGTACGTTATACTGCGGACAGGGATGGTTTATTGGGTACTTTTACTGATTTGAATGCAACAATCTTTACCAATGCCTGTGGACCATGTATCGGCATGTGGGATAGGATGGATGCGGAGAAGAAAGAGAAAAATACCATCATCCATAGCTTTAACAGAAACTTTGCCAAGCGTGCTGATGGTAATCCAAATACGTATGCATTCGTAGCTTCTCCAGAAATTGTTGCGGCTATTGCTATTGCGGGCGATTTGTCTTTCAATCCAATTACAGATACGCTTATCAACAATAAGGGCGAACAGGTAAAACTAGATCCTCCAACTGGTGATGAATTGCCTGTTAATGGTTTTGCAGTAGAAGATGCTGGTTACGAAGCACCAGCGGCTGATGGCAGTGGCATACAGGTTGCTGTTGATCCTGCTTCTAAAAGGTTGCAATTATTGGCTCCTTTTGCAGAATGGGAGGGTACTGACTTGAAAGGTCTTAAACTATTGATTAAGGCTAAAGGTAAATGTACCACCGATCATATATCCATGGCGGGTCCTTGGTTAAAGTTCCGTGGTCATTTGGATAATATCAGTAACAACATGTTGATTGGTGCTGTAAACTATTTTAATGAGAAAACAGACAATGTAAAGAGTCAATTGAATGGTGAATACGGTCCGGTTCCTGCCACTCAACGTTTTTATAAGGCTGCCGGTATTGGAACTATCGTGGTAGGTGATGAAAACTATGGTGAAGGTTCTTCTCGTGAGCACGCTGCCATGGAGCCTCGTTTCTTGGGTGTACGTGTGGTATTGACCAAGTCTTTTGCCCGTATCCACGAAACAAACTTGAAGAAACAAGGGATGTTGGCGTTGACCTTTGCTGACAAAGCAGATTACGATAAGATTCAAGAAGATGATACCATTGATGTTATTGGGTTGACAACTTTTGCACCGGGTACGCCGCTTACTTTGGTATTCACCCATGCTGATGGAACAAGTGATACCATAATTGCAAACCATACTTATAACCAACAACAAATTGAGTGGTTTAAGGAAGGTGCTGCCTTGAACATCATTAAGAAGCAGATAGGTAAGTAATAAGTTTTAGGTATTAGGTTATAAGTTTAATAATAAAAGAAGCCGTTGTGTAGCAATACATCAACGGCTTCTTTGTTTTTTATAGGCAGCATTGTACGTAGCACACACAGGGCAAACGCATAAATTTTTCGAGGTTGAAATTGGCTAATACTCGCCTTTCTACCAGTTATTACATAAGCCACCTTAGGGTTATATGGTTTCAGCGCAGCTGAAATTGAGAAAAATCCGAAGGGATATTTTTCTCAAAATGTAAACCGTAGTGGCGTTGTAATAATGAAGCCTGCCGGCTTTGAGGCAAAAAGACCTAATAAGGCTATTTATTCAATCTAGGCAACTTTTTTAATAAGATAAATTTATATGCGTTTGCTCTGGTAGCATCCATGCTTTTGTGTACTGTCCGAAGATTGCAGTACTTAATTAATTCAATTTTCCACCACAAACAAAAACAGCCAACCCCAATTGTGTGGGGTTGGCTGCTGTAAGCCCCTATGTGTTCCAGAACTATTAGCTTACAGTACCAAAAAACTGGGTTGCCACACCACCCAGTTCGTCGCGGGTGTTTTTGTAACGGGCATAACCCACAAAACTTTTACTCATGCTTCCCGGTGCAAAAATTACCCCACCAGCCTGCTTGGTAAAAATGAGTACTTGCGTACAATCAGCTTCGGCAGGCACTGCCGAGCCAGGCGCATAAAAACCAAACGATACATAATAACCATTTTGCCCAACGGGCTTTCCGCCAAGCGAAGCTGGAGGGTCAATAAAAATAATCCAACCACCCAATGTTCCAGTGTGGGTAAACTGGATAGTGGGCGATACATTGGCCACCGGAGAGCCAGTATGTGTGCCACTATTGTTCACCACACCGCAAAGGGTACGGTCTTCGTCGGTCATCGATAAATTTGTTTTCATCTGCCCAATACCAATACCCCTCATGGTGTCTTTTGATGATTTAAAAGCTTTTTTTGTGTTTGCCACATCATTGGCGGTACGTGTTTTCTTTTCTACAGATATCGCATAATAAGTATTAAAGTCGGTAGTCTCCGTGCCAAGCGTGGTTACAGAGCCAGCATTCAATTTCCAATCTACCGCATTAGCGGTAGCCCTTGTTTTAAAATTGTTTAAAAAAGGAGCGAACGCCTTGTAACTATTTGGTATCCAATCTTTTGACCTAGACATAAAAATAATTTTAAAATGAGAAAATAAAATGAATCTAGAAAATGTATCCTTCTCATTATTTTTTTTTCCTTCAATAAAATAATTTATTTGGTACACTTTCTAACTAATTTGGTACACCTTTTAACTTGTAAGGTACACCTTCTAACTTGTATGGTGTACCTTCTAACTTGTATGGTACACCTTCTAACTTATATGGTACACCTTCTAACTTATATGGTACACCTTTAAACTTATATGGTACACCTTTTAACTTGTAAGGTACACCTTCTAACTTGTATGGTGTACCTTCTAACTTGTATGGTGAACCTTTTT
>JANYEX010000292.1 GCA_025359725.1 Chitinophagaceae bacterium
ATCTGACAAACAATACAATTAGTCAGCAATTTACTATCGCCCAAGCTTTAACAGCAACCGCTAACAACTGTAGCGGAACGGTAAATCTTAAGGTAGCAATCCCTAGCGGTGCTACCAATTATGCATGGTACGATAAAACTACAGCAACCACTCCTATTGCTACAGGTAGTGTTGCCAGTTTGCAGAATGCAACTGCTGATAGCACCATATATCTGGCTACAGGAACTGACGCTAGTGTGGGCCCAACGACAAAAGGGAGTTATACAGGGGGATACCAGGCAAACGGAAATAACTATTTAAACTACACTTCAACTGTTCCTGTTGTGCTAACCAGTGCTAGGCTATATACACGTCATCCTGGTACAATAACTATAATGGCTGCCGATGTAACGAATGCTACCAGCACTGGTTCGTATTATTATAAAGTGCTTAATGCAAAAACAATCGATGTTTACGCAACAAATCCATCGCCAATAAGTGGTTCGGTTAGTGGCAATGACCCTAATGATGCTGGTGCAGCGTTTTATATAAACATGCCGTTACCCACAGGGAACCACTCTATTGTAGTATCTGCTACGGATGCTACTATTTATCGCAGTAATGGGTTGCCAGCTTCGGGCTATCCTTATTCTATTCCTGGTATTTTTACTATCACAGGTAATAGCGCCAGTAACTCTAACCCTTCAGATACCGTTACTTATAAATCGTACTATTATTATCTCTATGATATGAAGTTAAAGACACAAGATTGTGTAGGAGATAGAATACCAGTTCCTGTTGTTACGTCGCCGTTACCAGTTGTAAGTATTTCTAATGATACATTGATAAGTAGTGTTTCTATGGGTAACCAGTGGTATTTAAACGGGCAAGCTGTGGTGGGTGCAACAGGCAAAACGTATATTCCTACTACAACTACGGGCAGTTATTCTGTAATAGTTACGGATAGTTTTGGCTGTGAGCGCCAGTCTAATTATTTTTCTATAGATAAGATAACCCCTATAGCAGGACCTAATCCAAATAAGGGTATTTTCAACCTAGGCTTCTATGTCCCTGCCTCTACAGATTTAGCTATATCCTTAATAGATGCCGCAGGACATAGGGTTTATACTAAACAATACAAAGCTTATCAGGGTAGTTTTTCTGAACAGATTGATGTAGCAAACCTAGCATCAGGAGTATATATCTTACAGGTTCAGCACGGCAATGAAAAAGAAAGAAAGAAGGTTATTATAGCCCACTAAAAGAAAAAGCGGTTGAAGTTTTTAAAACATCAACCGCTTTAGTTTCGTACCTAATCAGCAAATAGGGAGAGGAATTAACTTCAAAGGATTAAGGGAACCTCTAAAAACTAATTTTCAATAAATTCTGTGTTGATTTATGTGTGAATTAGTTGTTATCAAAAAATGTCAAGCGACATATGAGTGATAAGGTTGAATGTTGCTGTTAGAGAAACCGAAGCTTTTGACCTTTTATATTTTAGATTTAATTAAGCGGTACTTTTATAGAATGAAACACATCATAGAAGCACATCGTTACCTAGAAAATGCGAAAGAAATACTAATAGATAAGGCACAAAAAGAAGATGGATATTACAAAGACAAGAAGTATGTAAAATTAGCAGGGCACGCTGCCTATACCGGAATATTAGTTGCTTTGGATGCTTATTTTGGGATTAAAAGTAAAGGAAGAAAGAGTGTGGATCGGTATTAGAATGAATTAGCTAAAGTGGATAAAAAGATATTGAATGCTTTTAATACGGCGTATGAGGTATTACATTTATCGATGGGATATGATGGTATGAAAGTATAAAAGCAATTATTAATTGGGTAGAAACTAAGCAAGAACTAGTAAGTAATTAAGGCATAAAATGGGTGGAAAGAGAAACGTAAGTAGGGTTGATAAGTTGCAATTAACACTCAGCTAGTCAGCGTGTTGCTGTTTAACATGTTAGCGAAGCGCATGTCGAACGGCGGAGAAAAAGGGATTTGTAATCCCCCACAACTGGCGCAAGAATGTCGGAGTCTCGTTCAGACTCCAGTCATGGATTGCACATTACTACAGTTTGAATAATAACAAGTTGCTTAATATTTGAGAATAAGTAACAGCAGGCACATGAAGGGATTTATGCGCTAGTTATAAGTACCAACTAGTCCCGACTTTGGCTGCTGGTGCATTCCTGTGGCGTATGAGATAACACTCACGCTTAAATCCTTTTTACATACCTCTTTCTTCCTTTATTCCGTTTGCTTAATAGCACTTCTGATAGCTTTTACCAACCTGATGTCGTCTTTTACATACCAATCTAAGCATTAGTTGGTTCTTTAAAAAACAAAAAGGAAAACAACAATACAATGTTTTATGAGACATGAAGCTTAGCGATAATATTCATTGCACTTAGTATTCTATACCCTTAGTATTCATCTTTAAGTTTACATACATCCCTACAAATTTAAAAAATATAACCCTAACTCATCTAGGCAACAAAACTTAAATAATTAAAATCAATTGTTTAGAAAAATGATATACGATGTAATTTGCCCGATTAATATACCTAGGCATGATAAAACAATTTTTGATAATCATACTTGCTAGTAATCTTTATTTAATTGCTTCGGCACAAACCTTTCTTACTAGGGGCGACCTTGCCATTGTTGGCGTAAACTCTACCATCACCCCCTCATCGCAAGACGAGATTAGTTTTGTTTGTTTTAAAGATATTACCAATGGAACGCAGATTCAGGTAACCGATAATGGCTATGAGGCGTGTAATGCAGGGCTTTGGAGTAGTGCCGAGGGCGGGGCAACGCTTACCAGAACGGGTGGTACTATTACTGCTGGAACAGTGATGACGTTTAGAGATGCTTACACAAGTGGGGTGCCTATCAGGTTTACTTATCCTGATGCTAACTGGAGTACAGCCGATATAATCCCCAATATTGTTCGAGCTTCCTATGTTGACTTGAACTCGAAAGGTGACCAGATTTACTTTGCCCAAAACGGCACATGGACGAATAATAATAGTTCACAATGCACCGTTTACAGCAGCGCAGGCGGAAGCTCTACCACACCCAACGGTGATTTTCCTGGGGTTGATGGGCGCATACTCTTTGGATTCTCTACCAGTGGCGGATGGAAATCTCTTCAGAATAGTACTGGCGAATCTGGTTTGTACCCCAGCATGGATTGTTTTACGCTTGCGCTAGCCAATGCTTATAAATACAATAAATACACTGGGTTGCTCACTCCTGCTACACAAGCGGAGTGGCTATCGCGCATTAATTTGCAAAGCAACTGGACGGGCTACAACTCTTCTAATGCTTACTTTGCTGCCAAACCAGATTTCCATTCTTTATCGATGCCTATCAATCCAAATGGGTTGGTTTCTAACCCCGCCTGGATTGATTCCGCAGGAGAAATCTGTTCCAATTCTGGCAATACAGACTTTAAAACTTTCGAAACAGGCACTAGCGGTGGAACATGGTCTGGCAAGGGCATTTCTACCAATGGTATCTTTACTGCTACTGGGTTAGCAGGAAATTATGATATTACTTATACCGTCAATTACAATTCAGGCGTAAAGATTTGCCCTATTTCCCATACAGATTCAGTAAATGTTATAGCGAGTATTACTTCTACCTTTACCCCTATTTCTATATTGCAAGGCTCTTTACCGCCTACGCTGCCCACTTTTTCCACCAATATTCCTGCCATTACTGGCACATGGGATAAACCTATCAACACATCCGTTTTAGGAAGTTCGCCATACACTTTTACCCCAACTGGGGGTGGTTGTAATAAGATAACCACGTTTGATGTGAATGTGATTGACTCGGCTTTATCCCCGCTAACCAATTGTGGGGGTAGCACGCTTCGCCTTACGGGCGTTTCGGATGCTTCTAAGATTTCATGGTACAAAAATGGGGCATTGGATACCGTTGTACAGTCTGTACCTCCCACCCAAGGAACTACTGTTGCTACTATAAAAGGGACATTTAATTACAGTGGATACGAAGGTGTTGCGGTAGATAAGCATGGGAATGTGTATGTGAGTGATTTTGCCAATAATGTAGTCACCCGTTGGAAACCTGGTTCTTTTATTTGTGATACTGCTGCTGGTGGAAACGGAAAAGGTTTTGCGCTTAACCAATTGTATAACCCCGGAGGATTATTTATTGATGCTAATGATACGTTGTATGTTGCCGATATAAATAATAGTCGAGTTTTACAATTCCCGCCAAATTCTACCAGTGCCACCGAGGGGATTATTGTGGCAGGGGGCAATGCCAATGGTTCAACTGCAAAGCAGCTTCGTAATCCTGCAAGCATTTGGGTAGATTCTAGTAAGAATGTATTTGTTGCCGACGAAGGAAATGGCAGGATACAAGAATGGCAACAAGGGGCAACATCGGGCATTACGGTTGCAGCCAACGGATTAAATGCTCCCGTTGGGGTTTCTTTGGATAAGAATGGGAATATTTATGTGGTAAATGCGTTGGGACAGAACCTGATAAAGTACCCTAAAAACTCAACTTCTGCAACAGTGGGTACGGTAATAGCTAGTTCTTTAGACTATCCAACGTCTGTGTTTACCGATACGAATAACGATATGTATGTTGCCATAAGGGGATTTGGCTTTTTGGCTTTTCCTAAAGATTATCAGGTATTAAAATATCCTTCTGGCTCTACTGTTGCTAGTATTGTTATTGGCAAAAATGGATTGGGCAATGCAGCCAACCAGCTTTCTGCACCTAGTAGTGTTTGGGTATCGGATGGGTCTATATATGTTGCGGACTATGGCAATGCACGCGTGCAAAAGTGGACGCCGAGTATCGATACTACCTTCAAACCCAAAAGTAAAGGCAGTTACTATGCCTTAATTACCCGTTACTCTGGCGAGGTGGATACGAGTAATACCATATTAGTCAGCGATTCATCAAGTTCAGTAACCACTGCCAGTATTTGCCCTAGTAGTTCTTTTTCTTTCAATGGAAATACTTACTCTACTACAGGTATATACACTGCACATTTTACCAACACCGCAGGATGTGATAGCATTGCATATTTGCAACTAACGGTTAAGGACACTACTTCGTCTGTTACCAATGCGAATATCTGCAAGACGGGTTCTTATACTTTCAATGGCACTACTTACACTACTGCGGGTACATATAAATCTCATTTTACTAATAACATGGGTTGTGATAGTGTTGCGACGTTGGTTTTAACTGTAAATGACACCACCACTTCTACTACTACGCAGAGTATATGCAAAGGCAACTCATACGTTTTTAATGGCATTACCCACACTACCGCAGGAACTTACACTGCCAAACTTGCAAACAGTGCTGGCTGTGATAGTATTGCTACTCTAATATTAACCGTAAAAGATACCTCCTCCTCTATCACCAAAGAGAGTATATGCCCTAGCGATTCTTACACTTTCAATGGAAATACTTACTCTGCCGCTGGCACTTATACAATCCATCTTACCAATAGTGTTGGCTGTGATAGTACCGTAACTCTTATTCTTTCCATTAACAGTAACACTGATTCTACCCTTATGGAAAGTATTTGTCCAGGTGGTTCTTACACTTTCAATGGAAATACTTACTCTGCCGCTGGCACTTATACAATCCATCTTACCAATAGTGTGGGCTGTGATAGTACTACAACCCTTATCCTATCTATAAAAAATGTATCAGACTCAACCCTTGTGGAAAGTATTTGTCCAGGTGGTTCCTATACTTTTAATGGCACAACTTATTCCACTGCTGGCACTTACACATCGCATCACACCAATAGCGTTGGTTGCGATAGTACTACAACCCTTATCCTATCTATAAAAAATGTATCAGACTCAACCCTTGTGGAAAGTATTTGTCCTGGTGGTTCCTATACTTTTAATGGCACAACTTATTCCACTGCTGGCACTTACACATCGCATCACACCAATAGCGTTGGTTGCGATAGTATT
>JANYEX010000322.1 GCA_025359725.1 Chitinophagaceae bacterium
AGTTACAGTAAAGCCTATCAATGGATAAAAGAGCTAAAGCGAAGTTATCCAACGATGTTTTATTACTGGACTGTTTTTAAGCATGTTTGATGATATGATACGAGCCGTATGAAGTGAGAACTTCACGTACGGTTCTGTGAGAGGCTTGGGCTGAAATGCCCTTGCCTACTCGACTGTTGCGAAAGATTGACTTGCGCGAGTGGGTTGGAGCCTAATGTATTTTGGAATGATGTCTATTTTTTATTGCTGCTAGTTTTATTATACTCACGTTTAGCTCGAAGCCTATTAATAAAATAAGCGAGTTAAGGTTTACCAATAACATAATGATGAGTACTGTACCAATAGAGCCATAGACACGGTTGTAACTGGCAAAATGGTTTACCCAAAAACTAAAAAGAATTAAGGTAAGTAGGGTGAGGGTAGTAGCAAGAATTGAACCAGGCGTAATGAGTGGCCAACGCCTTTTTACCGATGGGGCAAACTTATATACCAAAGCAATTGCATAGAATAAAAATAAAATTAATAATACCCATCGAACGGCGTCCCACCAAGGTATGGTGGCTTTCTTTTTCATTCGGAATACTTGCTTTAGTAATATTTCAAACTGATTATGCCCTATCAACAAGGTAGAGGAAAAGATAACAAAAACTATGAGGATGCCTGTAAGTACGATAGCACGCCAACGTTTATGTAGAAAAAATACTTTCTTTTCTTGAATGGATTTATCGAATGTTTGTATAATTCCCATCATCATATTTGACGCGTAGTAGGTAAGTAGGATAAAACCAAAAGAAAAGATACCTACATGCTTCACAAGTAAGTCTTTAAGTAGATTTCTTATTAGGTTGTACGTGTTAGAGTTGGGAGAGATATCCTTAAAAAGTCCCATTATCTGTACATCAAAATCACTAGAACCTGGCAGATAGGGAATGATGGAGAAAAGGAATAGAAGCCCAGCAGGGAATGCCATAATAACATTAAAAGATATGGCGGAAGAACGCTGACGTAATCCATCTCTTTTTGCTTGTCTAATAAACTCTACAATAATGTCGTAAAGTGGCAGACCTTCAAAACCAAGCAAAGTAATGTTCTTGCTTTTGGCTATGAGGAAAGCAAAAGGGGGGAAGTTGATAAGGGTTCTCTCAAATTTTGTCACTATTCCTTATTTTGTTTCTTTAACAGATACGCATTCAACGCCTGTTGATACTGCTTAGCATAGACAATATGTTCGGCAAAATTGCTGCTAAAGTTACTGTAACCACTAAAATCGGGCTTAGCCACAAAATACAAATAAGATGTAGCGGGCGAATTAAGGACGGCATCTATTGTTTTTGTACTAGGTGTACAGATAGGTCCAGGAGGCAAACCCTTGTTTTTATAAGTATTATAAGGCGACTGAACAGTAAGGTTTTTGTCCATTATTCTTTTTAAAGTAAAGTCCTTTAGGGCAAACTTTATAGTAGGGTCGGCACCTAAATACATTCCTTTGTGGTATCTGTTTATGTAAACACTAGCGATATTGCCTTTGTCGCTTTCCATATTTGTTTCTTCCTCTACAATAGATGCTATAGTGTAGATTTCTTTTGGAGAAAAGCCAAGAGTTTTGGCTTTGGCTAGTCTATTTTCAGCTGCCCAGAACTCATCGCTTTGTGTCTGTAACTTATCAAATATTTTACTAATTGGGGTACTCCAATAAAATGAATAAGTGTTGGGTATGATAACAGTACAAACCGTGTTGCTATCTACAGAAAAAGGCTTTAAAGAATCGTTGTTAGTAAGAAACTGCATGGCAGTGGCAGAATCTGTAGAAAAGTTTCGACCAATCAGTCTAGCAAAATCTTCGTTAGTTCTTATTTTATTAATTATTAGTTTAACTTGTACCTGCCTATTATTACGAAGCATTCTTACAATTGATATTAGGTTGTCGGTGTGTTTTACTTGATATTTTCCCGGTTTAAGCTTCGTCCATACATTCATTGCATCAGCTAATAATGAAAAAGCCCATCCATTTTTTACAATGTCTTTTTGCTCTAGCAATTCAATAACATCGCTCTTGTCAGTTTTTTCTTCTTCAATGACAAAAGACTTATTCTTTTCATCGAAAGAAGTGGCGGGGGCAAGCAATACATAACCAAAGAAGATTAGTACAACTGCTGCAACTAATAGTGAATATAAGGTTATTTTTTTCATGCTGTGAATAAACAAAAATCCCCGTTAAGTTTTCACCTAGCGGGGATTGAATGAAGGTTAATTTAAGATTATTTGCTTAAAGGGGTAGATGTATTAACTTTCTGTAACAACGAATTGTCAGTAGTAGTACTTCCACCTTTTAAAAATAGGGTAGAGGTCAACGCCAGTATTGCAATGATAGACGCAAATAACCATGTACCTTTTTCCAATACATCAGTTGTTTGTTTTACACCCATTGTATTGTTGCTAAAGCCACCAACACTACCTGATAATCCACCACCTTTAGGATTTTGAACCAATACTACAAAACCTAAAGCCACTGAAGCGAGAACGATTAAAACTAGAAATATGTAAACCATAATGTAAATTTAGATTCCTTTTAGTTGTTGAATCTTGGTTGCAAAATAAGTGGATTTTGAAGGATCTAAAAAACTTAATTTTATGTAAAGCTGAATTGCTTTGCTAACCTTGCCTTGCTTAATGAAAACATCAGCCATTGTTTCTGTAACAATTTCCTTTGCTTCGATAGAAGTCTTTGCAATATTCTGTATAGCTTTCTCTAATTCTGGGTCAGTCCCTAAGTCTTGAGGGTTAGAATCTGTTTTCTTTATTTGTTTTAACCAATCGGTAAACCGCCTCATTTGTACAGTTAGTTTGTCTTGAGGTTGTTTAGTTAAATCTATTTTAATTCCTTGAGAAGCAAAATAATCTATAGTGTGGAGCTTGCTCTCGTTTTCAAATTCAAACTTTGAGTTCTCTTCAACAGGTTTATGAAAGCCTTCTAATTGACTAGATAAAACTAAGGATATATTGTTGTTAGTATTGTAAGATTCCGACTCATGTTCATGCTCATTGTGTTCCTCACTATCCTCCTGTTCATTTTCGTGATGATTATTAGCAAAGGCTTCGCTCAATGAAACGGCATCAGTTAATGAAGATACAGCTTCTTCAGCAAATCCTTTGAAAGAATAGGATGGTATTGATGTAGTTGTATCTAAATCGGGATGCTCTACCTTAGTTTGAGTCAATTTATTTTCAACTGCTTCAGGTTCATCTGTAATCAACTTTGTTTCTTCAATGGCATTATTAGCAATAGAAGCTGTTGGTTTACTTACAAATATTGAAGGAGCTTTCTCTTCGTGAACTGCCTCTGTTTCTTTTGTAGGAGTAAAAGAAAAAGAAGGAATCCTGCTTGTAGGCGTAGACGGAACAACTGTAGTAGCAAT
>JANYEX010000287.1 GCA_025359725.1 Chitinophagaceae bacterium
TACAAAATGGCACGGGGAAGCTAATAAAACGCTTAAAGACCGATTGATAAAACAACCAACTGGTATCGTACTGATTACTCCAGAATCATTAGAAGCAATGTTTGTAAATAAACCTTTTAATGTTAAACAACTTTTCTCAAACTTAAAATATGTTGTGATTGATGAAATACATTCCTTTATTGGCAGTGATAGAGGGACACAACTGAAGTCTCTTTTATCAAGACTACAAAATTTGAATCCTAAACCTTTTTGCATAGTAGGGTTATCTGCCACAATTGGAGATTATGACGAAGCGAAGAGATTTACTGGAAATGCCTTGAAAACGAAAGTATTATTGGATAGGACTGCAAAAGAAATTACTGCTGTTTTTAGATATTATAAAAATGAAAACGAAGAATTGCCATTAGATCTTTTGAAAGATTTATACATTACAACTAAAGACAATAAGGTATTAATTTTCCCAAATAGTAGAGGAAGAGCTGAAGAAGTTGCAGTAAAACTAAAAAAGATTTCAGAAAAAGTAAAAGGTCACCCAAATTATTTCTCACATCATTCATCCGTAGATAGAGAGGTAAGGGAGTATGTTGAATACTTTGCAAAGAATAACAACCTTCAAAACTTTTGTATTTCCTGTACATCAACCTTAGAACTGGGTATTGATATTGGTTCAGTAGATAAAATTGTTCAAATTGATGCTACCCACAGCATCTCATCATTGATTCAAAGGGTTGGAAGAAGCGGAAGAAAAGAAGGTGAAATAAGTAGCTTGTTTTTATACGCAACCAATGAATGGAGTTTGCTACAATCTATTGCTTGCTGGTTATTGTATAAGGATGGATTTATTGAACCGCCTCAAACAAATGAAAAACCTTATGACATTCTGGTTCATCAAGCCCTTTCAATTTCAAAAGGGCATTCAGGGATTAAATTGAACGAACTCACAAAACAATTAAAGGAAAATTTCTCTTTTGATAGAATAGAGGTATTAGAAATTGAGACAATACTTAACCATCTAGTTAAAATTGATCTTCTTGAGAAATTACAACACGAAGTTATTATTGGAATTGAGGGAGAGAAGGTCGTAAACAATAAGGAATTTTATAGTGTTTTCAAAACCGAAGAAAATTTTAAAGTAGTAAATGCTGGAAATACAATAGGCGAAATCCCATTTTCTCCTCAAATTATTGAAGACGAAAATATTCTGTTATCTGCTAGAGTTTGGAAGATAAAATTTGTAGACCTCAAATCAAAACAAATAATAGTAGTACCTACGCATGATGGTAAGAAACCAATGTTTTTTGGTGTTGGTGGGGCAATCCATCCAAGAATCAGAGAGAAAATGTTTGAGGTTCTTTATTCAAAAGAAAGGTATGATTTCTTAGACCAAAAAGGTTTTGATGAAATTGAGAAACTTAGAAGGGACTTTTCAGTTTTTGACATTGAAGATTTGAAAACGGAAAGACCATTATTGATAACAGAAAAGCAATTGCAGCTTTTTACTTTCACTGGTACAAGAATAAATCGCACAATCCAATTTTTGCTAACCAATGTTGGGATGAAAAATATACTAGATGACAGCACTAGCTCATTTGAAATTGACATGAGCAAGCAAGAGTTTATAAAAAAATTGAACTCTATCTCTAACAATTTAATAAATATTGAAACTGCAATAGCCACTTTGTTACAAACTAGTCCAGCACTATTGGATTTTTCAAAGTGGGGTATTTATTTACCAGAAGAATTTCAAGTTAAACTCTTAAGAGACAAATATTTTGATTTTGAAAATACGGAAATTTTTTTAGAAAAAATTAATACTGTAGAAAGTAAATAACAACTCTTACTTGGCGAGCTAATTTTATTTCTTCACTGGTTCCTATCATTCAAACCCAGTTTGTAACTGGAATACGCTAAGGTCAAAGTCAGCTAGTCAAGTTTTTCGCATTTGCTGTTCTATCATCTTCAAGCGCAGCACAGCGGGATGTAGAACGGCAAATAACAGGGATTTTCAATCCCGTAAAAGTATAATATACTCAGAGAGATACACCTACGGTTAAACTGCTATTTACATAGAAGCAATCCTTTGAACAGCAGCCATAAAGGTTTTGTGGCTTTTAAAGTCGGCCTTAAACTTATTTCCTACCACAGTGCCAAAACCTAGTACTTTCTCTCTTATCTCTTCTAGGTCTTCAGTAGATTCGTCCATTTCGTTCTTATTTAAAATAGCCATTTCTTCATCAGTAAGCATTGCGGCACAGGCATAATGCACAACCGAAAAGTAGATGATGATATGCTTTTCATTCATGGGTACTTGTTTGTTCCGCACATTTATTATTCTGTCTTGCAATAAACGGAAATCGGCTGCTGTAAAACAATTTAAGTTGGCAATAAAGCGATGTATGCCAGATTTTTCATCATGAAGCAATCTGTCAAATAATACAAATGCCGTGGCGGAATAAGTATGGTGAATACCTGTATTGTTTAAGGTAAAAACAATTGGAGCCTGATGCGTATTTGTAGCCATAATAAAACGGTTAATCGATAATGAAACTAAAATAATTTCTATTCAAAAGAAGTCGATTAAAACGTTTCTACCAAAGGTATTGTTCGTATGCTAGTGCACGTGTTTCACTTGTTCATTCGCTAGGATGAAATCTCCACTGCCGCACGTTACATTATTTTTTGTACGACCTCGCTACCATTTGCAAACTGATTCGACTGATATACACAAGTCCTACGGATTTGCTTTGATAAAAGCATTAAAAGATTACTACTACTATTACCTTTCTTTTTTCAATAGAAAGTGGTTGTAATCGATTGTTTGATTACAAATATAAGTGTCCTATTTGATAGTTGTTGGTTAGGGCGACAAACTACCTAAAAGGGCTTCATATCATTCCCAAATACCTTTTGCTCAACTACCAAATTTCTACACATGGGAATTATACAACAATTAGAAAGAGTTGTGTAACATTTAGGTGTCTATATGCCAACACCTTTGTATCGGACGAAAAATAAAGATTATGTCGCAGGTATTTATTGAAATTTTCTACAATTTATTGGTTGCCCCAGTTAAACACCCTCCCGTGGTAACCAACACTGCCAATCTTCGTTCAATAGCTACTTTTCTTTTTTTCGTTTCCCTTTCTTTTTTGGGTCAACTCGGCTTTTACTGCCGCCACTGGCTCATTTACTCGTCTCCTTGGGCCATTTACTGGCGTCCTTGGGTGAGTTACTGGGAACGTTTTTTGGCACATTTTACACATTCTAATGACAAATCTTTTATTTTATTAAACAATAGTGCCTTTTTACCACTTTAAACTTACAATCATGGCTTATTTCAGGTACAAAAACTATTTACGATAGCACGCTAGAAACGGTAATCGGAAATCACTAGGTTAGTTACTTACTTGCGATTTTCGTCCTTAACGATTCCTAATTCTTCTTTTCCTTGTGAACTTTTTATAAATGTTTCTTGTATTATATGTTATTAAGGCATAATTGTAACAGGATTTGATTAACTGCGGTAACGATAGCGTTTTCGCAAAATAAACATAACAAAAATCATTATACAGCGTTGTTAGTTTCGTTACATTTGCCGCCGCTAAACAAAAATCTGCTCAATGACCTGGAAAGAAGTCTTCACATCATCAGTTGGTAAAAAGTTGGTAATGAGTTTTACCGGAATCTTCCTGATTCTATTCTTGATAGTACATGCTGGGCTTAACGCTTGTATATGGGCTAACGACGGTGGAGTAATGTTTAATGCTGGTGCACACTTTATGGGTGCCAACATCGTTCCCAGAATATTAGAGATTGGGTTGTTTGCGGGGTTGTTCCTGCACATTATCCAAGGTTTAATGTTAGAGTTCTCTAACCGTAGTAAAAGAGGTACAAACTACGCCGTTAGTTACAAAAAAGGTAGCAAATGGTATAGCAGAAGCATGGGCTTGTTAGGTACCATCATCCTTATTTTCCTAATTGTACACCTATCCGATTTCTGGTTTCCTAACCGTTCTCACCAAGGATTCTTATTGGGCGAGGAAATTAACTTGTATGCTAAAATGCAAGAAGAGTTCAGCGAGTTGTGGGTTGTTCTACTCTATGTAGCAGGTTGTATTTCTCTTGGGTATCACTTATCACATGGTTTTCAGAGTGCTTTCAGAACAATAGGTGTTCACAACAAAAGATATAACATCATGTTGAGCAGTTTGGGTTATGGTTATGCTATTATTATTCCACTTGCTTTTATTATGATGCCTATTAGTTTCTATTTACATTGGTTGAATTAGTAGGCTGCTATCAGTTTTCACCAATCATTACCTTAATAATTAAGTTTTCAATCTAAATAAGACTACAATGTTAGATGCAAAAATTCCGGCTGGTTCTTTAGACGACAAATGGACAGACTATAAAGGACATTGTAAGCTGGTAAACCCGGCCAACAAACGTAAATTAGAAATAATAGTAGTAGGAACAGGATTGGCGGGTGCGTCGGCTGCGGCTACTTTGGGCGAATTGGGGTATAAGGTAAAGGCATTTTGCTTTCAGGATAGTCCACGTAGAGCGCACTCAATTGCAGCTCAGGGTGGTATAAACGCTGCTAAGAACTATCAGAACGATGGTGATAGTGTATTCCGTTTGTTTTATGATACCATCAAAGGAGGAGATTATAGAGCTAGAGAATCTAATGTTCACCGCTTATCCGAAGTAAGTGGAAACATTATTGACCAATGCGTGGCGCAAGGTGTTCCATTTGCAAGAGAATATGGTGGATTATTAAGTAACAGAAGTTTTGGTGGTACTCAGGTTCAACGTACATTCTATGCTGCTGGTCAAACTGGTCAGCAATTATTAATAGGTGCTTATCAAGCATTGGAAAGACAAGTTTCTTTGGGTAATGTAAAAATGTATGCCCGCCACGAGATGCTTGATATTGTAATGGTTGATGGAAAGGCACAAGGTATAATAGCCCGCGACCTTATCTCTGGTAAGCTAGAGCGTCATTTTGGCAATGCAGTATTGTTGTGCAGTGGTGGTTATGGTAATGTATTTTATCTTTCTACCAATGCGATGGGTAGCAACGTATCTGCTACTTGGAAAGCTCATAAAAAAGGTGCTGCATTTGCAAACCCTTGCTTTACACAAATCCACCCTACTTGTATCCCTGTAAGTGGCGACCACCAAAGTAAATTGACTTTGATGAGTGAAAGCTTGCGTAATGATGGTCGTATTTGGGTGCCATTAAAACAAGGCGATACCAGAAAGGCAATTGATATACCGGAAGAAGAAAGGGATTATTACCTAGAAAGAAGATACCCAGCATTTGGCAATTTGGTGCCTAGAGACGTGGCTAGCCGTGCGGCTAAAGAACGTTGCGATGCTGGCTATGGTGTAGGTACAAGTAAGCAAGCTGTTTATTTGGATTATGCAGCGGCTATCGAGCGTTATGGCAAGATAGAAGTGAGCAAGAAAGGACTAGAAAATCTATCTAAGGAAGAGATAATTGTACTGGGTAAAGAAGTAGTGAAGGAAAAGTACGGTAACCTATTTGATATGTATCAAAAAATTACTGGCGAAAATCCCTACGAAATACCCATGCGTATTTACCCTGCGGTACACTATACAATGGGTGGTTTGTGGGTAGATTATGAACTACAGACCTCTATTAAAGGTGTTTACGCTTTGGGAGAAGCTAACTTCAGCGACCACGGTGCAAATCGTCTAGGAGCGAGTGCTTTGATGCAAGGGTTGGCTGATGGATATTTTGTAATCCCATACACAATAGGTAATTATTTGGCTGACGAAATTTACAATAAACCAGTTTCTACCGATCACGCTGCTTTCGTTGAAGCGGAGAAGGCGGTAAGTGATAGAATCAATACTTTAAAGAACATCAACGGTAAGCAAAGCGTTGAAAGCTTCCATAAGCGTTTGGGTAAGATCATGTGGGACAAATGCGGTATGGCTCGTAATGCAGAAGGATTGACAGAGGCAATTGCTGAAATACAAGCGTTGAAGAAGGAGTTTTGGAGCGATGTGAAAATACCTGGAGGCATTGCTGAAATGAACCCTGAATTAGATAAGGCTAACCGTGTGGCTGACTTTATTGAACTAGGCGAATTGATGTGCAAGGATGCTTTGGAAAGAAAAGAAAGCTGTGGCGGTCACTTCCGTGAAGAATACCAAACTCCAGAAGGTGAGGCAATGCGTGATGATGCTGGTTTTATGCACGTATCAGCTTGGGAATATGCAGGTGAAAGCAACTGGAACTTGAATAAAGAACCATTGGTTTACGATGTGATCAA
>JANYEX010000334.1 GCA_025359725.1 Chitinophagaceae bacterium
CAACTACTACCTCCAATTGTTTAACAGTTTACTTCCAAACCAAAACACCTTTGCATCGTGGTAATTCTGCCATCATTAACACTCATACAATATGTATATGTCTGATATAATGTCTATTGGTCTTGCCGTGACCGTTTCAATTATTCCCCTTTTTCACGTTTATACCTCTACGTGTCATAAAGAAGCCTCTCCGTGTGACAAACATACCTCTTTGTGAGACGGAGAGGTATCTCCACGCCACAAACATACCTCTTTGTAGCACGGAGAGGTATGTTTGTGAGACAAAGAGGTATCTCCGTCTGATGAATTGGCTTCTTTATGACACGGAGAGGTATAAACGTGAAATGGCTACTTATTTCACTCTTTAAAAATTGCTTTTTCCTTCCTTTTGCAAATCCTTTAGCTCATTATCGGGGCTTTTTGGGCAAAGTATATTTGCAATAAACCCATTACCAACCACTATAAGCTTACTTCACACCCCCACAATTGAAAATATAATAGCGGGGCATCACAATTTTTCCCCTTGAAGAAATGGCTAAAATAGATGGTCAGAAAAAAGCAGGGTTTGCATTGATTGAACTAAAAAACAAAATACCTCATATAGTTAAATAGATAACGTTTTAGTAAAATGGACAGCTGTAGTTTGTATTTATTGCTGACTTTTGTTGGATAGTAAAAGAAAGCATGGTAGAGGTTGGTTATTTAATAAGTAGGTTTTTTTAGTGAATTAAGATGTAATAATCATTTTTCATTCAAATCATTTAATCAATAATAAATAGTATGAGTATAAACAAAGTGAATATGATGGAGCAAACGATGCGTTGGTATGGCCCAAAAGACCCTGTAAGTTTAGCAGACATTAGGCAGGCGGGCTGCTCTGGCGTGGTGACGGCGTTGCACCACATACCTAATGGGCAAGTGTGGTCGGTAGAAGAAATTGAGAAAAGGAAAGCAGAGATAGAAGCTGCCGGACTAAAATGGAGTGTTGTAGAGAGCGTACCAGTACATGAGGGCATAAAAACGCAAACAGACAACTACCAAGAGTACATTGAAAACTATAAATTATCTATCAGAAACCTAAGCAGTTGCGGGATAAATATTGTTACGTACAACTTTATGCCTGTGCTTGATTGGACAAGAACTGACCTTGCCTATACGGTGGAAGATGGCAGTAAGGCACTTCGTTTTGAGAAGGCGGCTTTTGTGGCTTTTGATGTTTTTTTATTGAAAAGAAAAAGAGCAGAAAAAGATTACACTTCGGAAGAAATAGCTCGTGCCGAGGAAAGATTTTCTGCTATGAGTGATGAAGAAAAGAAGTTATTGGAGAGAAATATCATTGCAGGATTGCCAGGTAGTGAAGAGAGTTTTACATTAGAATTATTCCAAAAAGCACTGGACGCTTATGATGGGATTGATGCAAACAAGCTTAGGGAAAACCTAATTTATTTCTTAAAGGAAGTAATCCCTGTAGCTGATGAGTCTAACGTGAAAATGGTTATTCACCCCGATGACCCTCCCTACAGTATCCTTGGCTTGCCAAGAATTGTTAGCACCGCCGCCGATGCAGAAGCTTTGTTTACAGCAGTTCCTTCTTTAAATAATGGTTTGTGTTTCTGCACGGGTTCGTTTGGCGTTCGTCCAGATAATAACTTACCAGCAATGGTCAAACAGTTTGGCGGCAGAATAAACTTTATTCATCTGCGCAGCACAAAAAGAAATAAATATGGTGATTTTTATGAAGATAATCACCTAGAGGGTGATGTAGATATGTTCTCTGTAGTAAAAGAATTGGTAAGTGTGATGAAACAAAGAAACATTTCTATACCAATGCGCCCCGACCATGGACACCAGATGTTGGATGATTTGAAAAAGAAAACAAATCCTGGCTATTCAGGCATTGGGCGTTTGCGAGGTCTAGCAGAATTGAGGGGATTAGAGCTAGGAATAGTAAAATCAATAGATTAAATCCTTTGATAATTAATTTCCTTAGATTATCGAAAAAATAATCTACTATATTTACCCCCTCCAACAAGTAAGTCTAAATATTCTCATTCTACTCTCAATAAATGAATAAATAATGCATCAAAAAGACAAAGTTCTTCTTTCAAATTTTGATGAAGCAATTCAGTTTGAATGGCTCGAAACAAACGGTTTGGGCGGATGGTCGGGTTCTACCATTATTGGTTGCAACACTCGCCGTTATCATGGTTTATTGGTAGCTAGTACCAACCCGCCAGTAGAAAGAACGGTGCTGGTATCTAAAATAGATGAGAAAATTATCGTCAATGGTTTCACTTTCGAGCTAGGCGTAAATGATTTTGGGGATGCAATAAACCCACAAGGGAACCAATTCCTGACGAAGTTTACAAAAGATTTATTTCCTGAATGGACGTATGAGGTAAATTGCGTTGTTCTCAAAAAAACAATTGCGATGGTTCATGGCGAGAATACAACCCTCATTCTTTATACAGTTGTAAAAGCAGCAAAACCTTTTATGCTACAACTTCAGCCTTTTGTAGCAGCAAGGGGATACCATGAACTTCAAAATAATAAAAGTAATCTTTGGTGGGACGTAGATTTTTCGAATGGAATATTTAAGAACCACCCCTATGAAGGTGCGCCTTTTGTTTACATTTCAGTGCCAGATGCTACCTACGAACACAATCCTAATTGGTTCGACCATTATAATTATTTAGAGGAAAGGAACAGAGGATTGGATTGTAGAGAAGATTTATTAAATCATGGAACCCTTTCAGTAACGCTTAAAAAAGGGCAAACAATAGGTATTATTGTTTCCACGGAAAATCCAGAGGGACGTAATGCAAAAGAATTGTTTGAAAAAGAAATAGCCCGAAAGAAAAGTTTATTAGTCAAACAACCAGAAAATCAAACAATACAAGATTTGATTCTTGCCGCTGATCAGTTTATTGTTCAGAGAGGCGACGACTTAAAAACAGTAATTGCAGGTTATCATTGGTTTACAGATTGGGGTAGAGACACAATGATTTCACTGCCTGGGCTTTGTCTAAGCACTGGAAGATTTGAAGATGCAAAAAAGATAATTGCCGCTTTTGCAAAGAGTATTAGCATTGGTATGTTACCCAACCGCTTTCAGGATGGCGACGAAACGCCACAGTATAATAATGTGGACGGAACACTTTGGTTTTTTATTGCCATTTATAAATATTATCAGTCAACAAACGATAGCGACTTTATACTGAAAGAACTGTTGCCAGTTATGACTGATATTATTGATTGGCATTTTAAGGGGACTAGATACAATATCAAAGTTGCAGAGGACGGGTTGTTGTACGCTGGAGAACAAGGACAGCAGCTAACATGGATGGATGCCAAGATTGCAGATTGGGTAGTTACTCCGCGCATGGGAAAGCCAGTAGAAGTGCAAGCCTTATGGTATAATGCGCTGCGGATATATTGCGAGTTTCTATGTTTGGATAATCAAATGGAAACAGCAGCTCAGTATGCAACTAAAGCTGTGCTGGCAAGACAGAGTTTTAAGAAGTTATTTTGGTATGAACAAGGAAATTATTTGTATGATGTAATTGACAAGAATAATATCCCTGATGCCACCCTTCGCCCCAATCAGTTATTTGCTGTAAGTCTTCCTTTTGCACTAGTTGAGGACAAGGAAGCAAAGGCAATATTGAAAACTATAGAGGATAAACTATATACGCATTTCGGATTAAGAACCCTGCCTACCTATGATTTGCGCTATGTAGGAGTTTATGAAGGAAGCGTTTATAAGCGAGATGCTTGTTACCATCAAGGCACAGTTTGGGCTTGGTTGTTAGGTTCTTACATTGATGCGCTCATTAAAGTACGAGGCTCAAAAGGAAAGACACAAGCAAAAATTGTTATTGAAGAATTTGTCCCACATTTAGCAGAGGCTTGTATTGGTAGTGTTTCAGAAATCTTTGATGCCGATGTGCCTTATCATCCTAGGGGTTGCGTCGCGCAGGCTTGGAGTGTGGCAGAGTTACTTAGGGTAATTAAAGACTATAAATTGTACTAATAAGAATAGTAAGCTGAAATAAAAATGGGTAAGTAGAAAATAATCTACTTGCCCATTTTAATTTTAAAATTTTACCATTAGTTGCCATAAACGCTAAGGAACTTGATACGCATTATCTTTAATTGCTCCCAAGTATAATCGTTGTCGCTAAGCTCCTTTTGTGCTACTTCCAAAGAAGATGTTTCACAATTTTTGAAGTATTCAATTATATCCTCCTGATCGTAATCATCCAACCAATCATCAATGGCATAGTCAAGATTTAGCTTAGTACCACTTGCTGCAATAGTTTCCATTTCTTCCAACAACTGAGGAAGCTTAAGTCCTTTGTTTTTTGCAATTGTCTCTAACGGAATCTTCTTGTCAATATTCTGAATGATGTAAATCTTATTGCTTGATTTGTTAGCTACAGACTTCATTACAAAATCATCAGGCTTTTCTATGTTATTTTCTTCAACATAAGCAGCAATCATTTCAACAAATGGCTTACCGTATTTCAATGCTTTTCCTTTACTCACCCCTTGACATTTTTCTAGTTCTGTCAAAGTGGTAGGGAAGATATTGCACATATCCTGCAAAGAGTTTTCTAGAAATATAACAAAAGGCGGCAAACTTTTTTTCTTTGCTTCTTTCTGACGAAGGTCTTTCAGCATATCAAAAAGAACTTCATCTGTTGTAGAACCTGTTGGAGCAGCTACATTGCTATCAGAATAATCATCATCATCATTGTCTTCATCAGCAAAAATATTATTCAAGACAATTTTGAAAGATGTTGGCTTTTTAACAAATGCCAAACCAGCATCAGTAAGTTTCAATAAACCATATTCTTCAATATCTTTTCTTATCAGGTTCTCAAGCAACATTTGTCTGACAAGACTATTCCAAAAATGACTTTCTTTATCCTTTCCTATTCCAAAAATGGGTTTACTTTCATGACGGTACATCATTACCTGTGGCGTCAACTTACCCATTATCATATCAACGGTGTAGGCGGTTGGGAATCTTTCATCAAGAACTTGAATAACTTGAATTGCTTTTACAACATCTGCTTTTGCTTCAATCTTTTCTTTTGGATGGGTACAGTTATCGCAACAGCCGCAATTCTTATCGCCCCAATCTTCTCCAAAATAGTGCAACAATACTTTTCTGCGGCAAACACTACTTTCAGCATAAGCAACAGTTTCATCAATTAATTGCGCACCAACTTCTCTTTCACTAAGTGGCTTATCTCTCATCAAATGTTCTAACTTGGCAACATCTTTATGAGAATAATACAACACACAAATACCTTCCAGTCCATCACGACCAGCACGACCAGTTTCTTGGTAATAGTTCTCGATTGACTTTGGAATATTGTAGTGAATAACAAAACGAATATCTGGTTTGTCAATACCCATCCCGAAGGCAATGGTTGCAACTATGACATGAACATCTTCGTTTAAAAATTGATCTTGTCTATCTGCTCTTAGTTTTTGATCCAACCCAGCATGATAAGCAACAGCCTTAATATTATTAGCCATCAACACCTCGGCAAGCTCCTCTGTAGTTTTACGGTTGAGCGTATAAATAATACCACTCTTTCCTTTGTGCTGAGAAATGAATCTTACAATGCTTTTTATGGTTTGTTCCTTCTGAAGTTTAGGCTGAATCTCGTAGAAAAGGTTTACTCTATTGAAGGAAGAAATGAAAACATTTGGTTTACGTAAACCTAGATTCTTTTCGATATCACTTTGAACTTTTGGAGTTGCCGTAGCAGTGAGTGCAATAACAGGAATTTTAGCATTTATGATATCCATCATTTCCCTGAGCCTACGATATTCTGGTCTGAAATCATGCCCCCATTCACTGATACAATGCGCTTCATCAACTGCAAAAAAAGAAATTTCTATATCTGCAAAAAAATCAAGGTTTTCTTGTTTTGTCAACGTTTCTGGAGCAACATACAGCAATTTAGTTTTGCCCGATGTCAAATCTGCTTTTACAGCCGTAATTTGACTTTTATTAAGTGATGAATTTAAAAAGTGGGCAATATTATCCTGTTCGCTATACCCACGAACCAAATCAACCTGATTTTTCATCAAGGCAATCAACGGAGAAACGATAATGCAACATCCTGGTAGTAACAAGGCAGGTAATTGATAACACAAACTTTTACCGCCACCCGTAGGCATTATTACAAATGTATCATGTCCCGCCAAAAGACTTTTAATGCTTTTTTTCTGCGTGCCTTTAAACTCAGTAAATCCAAAGTATTTTTTCAACCCCTCATAAATATCTGGCTCTTTTCCATCATTGGTGGTAAGCTCTTTTATCACAATATCTTCGTCGGCAATCTTTTTAGGGGATACCCTAACTTTTTTATTCGCAGTATTTTGCGTATTCTTCCTTGTTACAGCCATAATATTAATACCCATAAGGTTTGACCCCATGAATAGGGGCGTCTTTAAATTTAAAGTAATGAATCCCTTAGACACTTACACTGCTTTTTATTGAAAATTGTACTACAAAAAAAAGCCACCGTGGATTTGAGAGGATTACGAAGTTAATCATAAGAAACTTTATTTCTACTCCTATTTTTATTTTTCTTAAAGTTTATTCAAATTGTGGGTAAATATTCTTACACCTAGTCAAAACATCATAGACTTTGAAGATTCATTACCACTACCAAATTTTCTCTATTAAAACAAGGATTATCACTTTGAATAGAACCCTCTGTACATCTAAAAATAAGTATTTACACCTAAATAAACAGTACTGTTTATTTTATTTATAAGCTTGATTATTTCTAAAAGAGATCTGTTTATTTTATTTACTGTACTGTTTAAAACGAAATTTAGCTTTTTTATCAATCGAAAAGAACAAAAAAAGCTAGTGCTAACCTCAAAATTCAACGAGGTTTAGTACTAGCCTATCATTATTTTTTACCTAGAATCTTTTAAATCAATACAGATTAGTTACTAGGTGAGTTACTGAGTAACCCTAAATTCTGCTTATTAATCTGGCTTCTTTCCGTCCAAGAAATTATTGATAGCAGAAAAAACTGTCTTGTTTTCTTCCTTATCTACGGTGTATTTACTGTAGAAATTTTCTGCGGAAGTAAACGCATTGCCAAACAATTCCATCTTCTTTCTGATGTAGGCAGGCACCGTTTCAAAGTCGTCGTTGCCCTCTGCATCCTTGTTAAAGCTAAGGTTTCTTAGTTTATTTATTCTCTCTTGAGCTTTCCTTTTTTGCTCTTGTGCTTCGTCAATAATATTATCATCTTGCACATTAGTTGATGAAGCTTTTTCTTTTACTACAAGACTTTCTAATTGAAAAGATTGAGGCTTAGTGTTATATGCACTTGTTTCATTTATTAAATCCTCCGTCTTTTTCTCGGCATTTATTTCTGAAATAAAACTTGGCTTTTCAACAACTCCAATCCGAGGTAATGTTGGCGTAACTATATTTTCTGAATAAATATTAGCCGGACGAGAAGCTATTGAATTAGTAACAGGAGGCTTTTCGTTAAATACAAATTGCAATGTTTCATCCAATAATGCCTGTTCCTCTTTTTTCTCTTCCTGAATTTTTTCTAGACTTTCTATTGCACTGGTGATCTTCGTACTCAATTCAAAATACAGCGCTTTCTCGCTATTATCCTCAGGTATTGCAGCCTCCACTTGTGGTGCTGAATAACTATTTGTGATTGTAGTAAAAGTATTTTCAACCACTGTATCGATAGATAAAGTTGGCGCATAAGGATCTTTTTCTTCAACCTTAGCTACCACTTCCTTTGGTTCATTTAAATCCAAAGTTGGCAAGGCAGACTTGTTATTCAAATCCAAAGTCATCATTACTTTCTGTGGCTCAGGTGCTTCTACCTTTTGCACAGTTGGTTTTGCAAATGGATCTCTAGAATCAAATCCAGTAGCTATCAATGTGATACCAATTTTCTTACCCAAAGTATTATCATAACCAGTACCAACTATCACGTCGGTATCCTGACCAGCCTGCATTCTTAGGTAGTTATTGATGGTTTCAATTTCATCCATTGTGCACTCATCATCACCTTCGGAACAATGAATATTTATCAATACCCACTTAGCCCCCCTAATGTCATTGTCATTCAACAATGGAGATGCCAATGCTTCTTCGATAGCATCTTGCGCACGGTTTTCACCTTCTGCCTCTGCCTTGCCAAGAATGGCAACACCACCATTTTTCATAACGGTACATACATCGGCAAAGTCAACCATAATGTGTCCACGGCTATTGATAACATCTGTAATACATTTCGCAGCGGTAGATAACACGTTATCAGCCTTTCCGAAAGCTTCACGCATTTTCAGATTGCCATATTGCATACGCAATTTATCATTGCTAATAACCAACAATGTATCAACGTGTGGTTTCAATTGATTGATTCCTTCCTCTGCCATTGCTAAACGCCGAGGTCCTTCGAAGTTGAAGGGGGTAGTCACAATACCAACCGTAAGAATGCCAAGCTCCTTACAAACTTGGGCTATGATTGGTGCGCCACCAGTTCCAGTACCGCCACCCATTCCTACAGTGATGAAAGCCATCTTGGTATTAACTTCCAGAATCTTTCTTATCTCATCAAGACTTTCTTCTGTTGCTTTTTTACCTACTTCAGGATTTGCACCAGCACCCAAACCCTGTGTAAGGTATGGCCCTAACTGTATTTTGTTAGGTACTTTACTTTGCTCTAGTGCTTTAGCATCTGTATTACATACTATAAAATCAACTCCTTCAACTGTTTGACTAAACATGAAGTTTACGGCATTACTACCGCCACCACCAACACCAATTACTTTGATGATGGATGATTTTTGTTTGGGCAAATCGAAATGAATCATGGTACGGGGGATTAACTTTTTAATTAATAATTGTTTTCAAATCTGGCAGCATTTATCGCTTTGTTCTAAATACTTATTTTATTAAATGATCCTCTTCTTCTTTAAATAGATCAATTAAATTATCTTTAAACTTGTCCCAGAACTTACCTTTCTCTATTGCAGGCACATTCTTGGACTGAGCTTTTTTCTCTTTTTTTGTCAATTCAACTGGTTCAACCACCGTTGGAGGTACTGGCGTTTCTTCTTCTTTTACCTTTTTGATTGCCTCTACCTTCTTTGGATTTGCATCAACGAATTTCTTCAGTTGATTCTCGTAATCGTTAAAGCCCTTCAATATCAAACCAATACAGGTTGAATACATCGGTGCTTTCAATTCCTCAAGATGATTAGGTGCAAGATGCTCGTTTGGATAACCAATGCGTGCATTCAATCCTGTGGCGTACTCACTCAATTGTATCAAATGTTTCAACTGAGAGCCACCACCAGTAATTATCAAACCACCATTAAGCGAACGGGAATCCATTCCTACCTTCTTCAATTCGAAGCAAACAAAATCGAGTATCTCTGCCATTCTTGCCTGAATAATCTCTGCAAGATTCTTCACACTTATTTGTTTTGCAGGCATTCCCTTTAACCCAGGAATAGTAATAAAAGCATTCGCGTTTGCTTCATTTGCCAACGCACTACCAAACTGAACCTTTAAGGCTTCTGCTTGATTTTTTAATACCCCCAAACCTACTTTTATATCATGGGTAATATTCTCACCACCAAATGGAATAACAGCTGTGTGTTTCAATATTCCTTCATGGAAAATAGCTAAATCACTTGTTCCACCACCAATATCTAAGATGGCTACACCCGCCTCCATATCCATTTCGGACATAACAGCACTAGCACTAGCCAATGGTTGCAAAACCAAATCCTTGGTAGTCAGCGAGCTTCTGTCTATAGCTCGTTTAATATTTTTTATTGCATTCCGATCACCAGTAATGATATGGAAGTTAGCCCCCACTTTAACCCCAATATATCCAATCGGGTCTTTGATATTAGGTATATTATCTACCTTATAATCCTGAGGAATTACTTCAATAATCTCATCACCTGGAGGAATAAATCCTTTCTTTTGATCACTTATTAATATCTCAATCTCAGAACGTTTGATTTCAGTATCAGGATCCTGACGAACTAAATCCCCCCTTGTTTGGATACTTTTTATATGATGACCAGCTATGCCAACATATACCTCGCCTATTTCCAAATCAGGGTTACTTGCTGCACAATTTTTTAATGCCTCATGAATTGCTTTGATTGTATGATCGATATTTAACACCTTTCCGTGCTGTACACCATTACTTTCTGAGCGACCAAAGCCTAGAATCTCCAACTTGCCATACTCGTTTTTACGACCAGCTATAACTGCAATTTTGGTAGTTCCGATGTCTAACCCTACAATAATTGGCGATTCCATGTTGTTCATAAGTTTTCTTT
This sequence comes from Chitinophagaceae bacterium, assembly GCA_025359725.1. Taxonomy (GTDB): domain Bacteria; phylum Bacteroidota; class Bacteroidia; order Chitinophagales; family Chitinophagaceae; genus Parasediminibacterium. The sequence continues at coordinate 10,378 of JANYEX010000334.1, forward strand.
TTTACCTCTTTTATAAATTCTAATCCTTTTTAATATTGTTAAGCTGCTTCTCTTTTTTCGAACCCGACTTCTTCACTATTGAAAACGTATTAATTCTCTTTTTAGTATTTTGAATACGTTTTGTTTCTAATTTATTTTTATCCTTCTTTATCAACAGCGCTTTCTTTATCTGGGCTGCATCCTTTATTGCTATTCCTGTTGAATCTAATTTAGCTAAGTTATTAATAACTCCACCCTTCATTAATGCATATATAGCAGCATTTGCTTTTGTAGAATCTGATAAAACTGCTTCCGCTCCTTTCCTAGTTGCTACTACCTGATTTCTAAACCTGATGTCTAATTTCTTATAAGCATTTATCCCATTTTGAACCCAAGCTTTCTTATAAAAAGTATAGAGATTAGTTAACTTACTTTCTATATCAGACGCATCTCCAAATACAATTGTTTGGTCGCCAATAACGGGTATTAACTCGAATGTTGCTTGTGGCGTAATATAAACCTGTTCTATCTGTGCCCTCCAAAAGCTATCGTAGGTAATACTCCTTCCTAAGTTTACTACCCCTTTCATTAATAAGCTATCGGGAGTTGAAAGCGGCACTTTATCGCTCGGAAAGTTGGTAAACATCGGCACCCTAGCACTTAACTTATCACTTAATGGAAGCCTTATCCCTGCACTATCAATATAAAAAGAACTACCCTGAACCGTAAAAATCCTTGCCACTGGCTGTCTCTCTTCTATCCTTACCTGCAAAACCTGGTTGTTGTCAAAGAATAATTCTGCATTTTTTACCCAAGCTGTCTTTTCCAATTCTGTCTCTATCGCTTTTAGGTCTATCTGCTTTACTTGCTTATTTGTTAAGTCAGCATTTTTGTTAATCAAATCCTTCACATCTTTTTCATCAATTAACAAATGTTCATCCACCCCTGTGATTTCAACTTTTATATCTGAACAGTTCTTGTTATTTTTCTGAATCATCGCTGCACCGAACAATATGATAGTACCTGCCCCTAAAAGCAGCCATAAAACATTTACTATCATTTTCTTCCAATTCACAGTTGAACTTAAATTAATCTTTAAACATTAACCATTAATCACTTCCCTCACAGAGCCAACCAATACATCTATGTCCCCAGCACCTGCCATCACGATTAAATTGGGCTTATTATTTTTGACCCATTCTACCATTTCCTGTTTTCCCAAAACTTGCTTATTACTAATAGTCATTTTATCCAAGAGCATCTCACTTGTTACACCCTCTATCGGCAATTCTCTTGCTGGGTAAATAGGTAACAATATCACTTCATCCGCCATACTCAAGCTTACGCCAAATTCATCTGCCAAATCATTTGTTCTTGAATAGAGATGTGGTTGAAATATTAAGGTCAACTTCTCAGTTCCGTATAAACTTCTTACCCCACTTATCAAAGCCCTCAACTCCTCTGGATGGTGTGCATAATCATCAATCAATACCCTCTTTTCTGTCTTAACTATATACTCAAACCTTCTTTTTACTCCTTTAAAATTAGCAACTGCTGCCTTTATCTTTTCGTCCGAAATACTTAAACACTTAGCCACACCTATTGCCGCAACAGCATTTTCTATATTGTGCAAACCACCCATATTCAAGTTTACATCTTGGATAGTCTCACCTTTATATACTACATCAAAAAGGTAAGAACCGTTGGTAACCTTGATGTCTTTAGCATAAACCGTGGCCCTAGCGTCATCAAAACTATAGGTTAGATGATTGCTCACCTCAAATTCTAAATCTCTTGGTAACCCATACTTACTTATCAAACAACCACCTTCTTTTATCTTTTGAGAGAACTGAATAAAGGCATTTCCGAACTCTTCGGGCGTTCCATAAATGTCCAGATGGTCAGCATCCATCGCCGTTACTATGGCAACATCAGGCGTCAGTTTCAAAAAACTTCTGTCATATTCATCTGCCTCCACCACTACCACATTGTTAGTATTGCTCCAAAAGTTGGTTTGATAATTAGCCGCAATACCACCCAGAAAAGCATTACAACCATAGCCACTATGCCTCAGGATATGCCCCGTTATGGTGGTAGTCGTTGTTTTTCCGTGCGTTCCAGCCACACATATATTGAAAGAGCTTTCAGTAATCCATTGTAATATGTCGCTACGCTTTACGACCTTATATCCATTTTGCTGATAGAAAACCAACTCAGCATGATTAGCAGGGATGGCGGGCGTGTAAACAATCACCTTTGCATCTTTTGGAGCCAAATCAAGATTTTCTTCGTAATGAATGGCTATCCCACTCGCTTCTAAAGTCCTAGTAAGCTCGGTTGATGTTTTATCATAACCACTTACCCTGTAATTTTTTGAATAAAAATATCTAGCAAGCGCACTCATTCCTATCCCACCGATACCGATGAAATAAACAACATCCCTGCTCCCAACCTCGCCCCTAACCCCTAAAGAAGAACTTAGCAATTCGCTGATATTTTTATTATTGTCACTCATTATTATACTTTATTAACTCCTTCAATATTCCAGAACCCTTTACCGTATTGACTTTTATTCTTTTTTTTCATTATTTCAATCTGTAAAGTCCAGCCCATTTGTACTCAAAAGCTCCATTCCCTCACTTGGTTTCGTCCTTCATTCACTTGGTTTTACCAAATATTCACTTGAATGAATCTTCCATTCACTTGATTAAATCGTCCATTCACTTGGTTCTAGCCTTCCCCTACTTGCTTTCAACAAAAGATTCACTTGGTTATAGGAAATATTCACTTGGTTCTTTCTCTCATTCAAGTGAATGAAGGCTGGAACCAAGTGAATATTTCCCTCATCAATCCTCATTTTTCTTAATAGCCATTAAAACCTCTCTCGCTATTACCTCATCTGCATTCTTAATCGCCAACGCACCGATGTTCATTTTCAACTTTTGCTGCAATGCTTCATCCCTTGATAAAGCAATTAGTGTATCCACCAATTTATCATTCACCTCATTATCTTTTACTAACAAAGCGGCATCTTTTTCAACCAAAGCCATCGCATTTACTGTCTGATGATCTTCTGCCGCAAAAGGATATGGAACGAAAATCGCTGGCTTACCAACCACACATAACTCCGTAACAGCCATCGCACCAGAGCGACTAATTACTATGTCGGCAGCAGCATAAGCCATCTCCATTCTACCAATAAACTCATCTACCCACAAATAATCCCTACCCTTTGCAACAGAAGTATATTTCTTTTTATCGTTTTTCCCTGTTTGCCAAATGAGCTGAATATTAGATTCTTTAATTTTTCTAATTGAACCATACAGGACCTCATTAATACTTTTTGCGCCTAAGCTTCCCCCAACAATCAATACAGTTTTTCTCTCTTCATTCAATTCAAAAAAAGTCAATCCATCACTTTTTGAGATTACTGAATTAGCAATGGAAGCCCGAACAGGATTGCCTGTAATAATTATTTTATCTTTAGGAAAAAATTTATCCATACCCTCAGTAGCAACAAATATTTTAGTTGCATTTTTCCCTAACAACACATTGCTTTTTCCAGCAAAAGAGTTACTCTCATGAATAAAAGTGGATATACCTTGACTTTGCGCGTACTTTAAAACAGGAAAAGTAGAATAGCCACCCACCCCAATAACAATTTTTGGTTTAAACTCTCTAAAGATTTGTCTTACTTGGAAAAAGCTAATAATCAGCTTGAAAGGGAGTAAAATATTTTTTATCAAAGAACTTCTATTAAATCCCGCTATCGTCAACCCTTTTATATCATAACCAGCTTGGGGCACTTTTTCCATTTCCATTTTATCCTTTGCGCCAACAAACAATATTCTTACGTCAGGATTAATTCTTTTGAGGGAATTAGCAATAGCTATTGCAGGAAAAATATGCCCCCCTGTTCCACCGCCAGCAATGATGATGCGCGTGCGCTTTACTTTCCTATTGGAAGTTTTAGCTTGTTGATCGATGGGTGAAATAATCATTTTATTTTTTATGTTTAAGCGGACTATAATCCGTTCCTAAGATGTTGTTGCTGCCGTTTCCACAATTACCCCTTCCTGTTTCCCCATCAAAACACTCTCTGGCTCAGCCTTTCCTTCCATTATCTCCACATTCCTAGCTACACTCAAAATGATTCCTATAGATACACAGGTGAATAAAAACGAACTACCACCCATACTCACCAACGGCAGCGTTACCCCCGTAACTGGTACGATGTTTACCGATACTGCCATGTTTGCCAAAGCTTGTATAACCAATGTAAAACTTAATCCCAACGCTAAGAAAGCTCCAAAAGCATACGGACATCGCTTAAAAATCCGTATTCCTCTAAAGAGAAAAAGCAAATACACAAACATAATAAATGCCCCACCCAACAAACCATATTCCTCAATG
>JANYEX010000001.1 GCA_025359725.1 Chitinophagaceae bacterium
TTAACACAAACCAACTAGCTGCAATAGTGTTTACAATTGCTGTAAATGCAAACACTATCGCCCAAAAAGCATTCAATAATGCTATTTTATGTAATCATATTGTCGCTTTATGAAGAGGTAAAACTCCTGATTATTTCAATAATGTAGCAAAAACGAGCAAAAAAGGGGAAATGTCTGTCACAAAGGCAGCAAAGTGTAACAACATGCTCGTTTTTATAAATAGTAATGGAAGGGAGTTAAATGGTTACCTAACGATATTTAATAGTAAACCGACCGATTGTAGCAATATCTGGGCTTTTTTGAATAAAGAGGGAGTAAAACGAATATGAAAAACAAGTTTACCTCTTCATAAAGCGACAATATGATTACATAAAATAGCCTTTTTTGTCAATAAGGCAGCGATTTTAGACCTTTTTTCTTAAATGTAGAAGTATTATAAGTAAATACTGATTGAATTTGAAACAATTATTAAGCTATCAACAGGGCATTATTTTCAAATTATGGACAAAGTTGATGGCTATTGGGTGCTGGTATTTAGGGTTAGTTTTACCTGTAAAGTACTGGTCTGGTTACAGAAACTACTAGTTATTTTAGGGCTGCCGTAAGGTTACTGATATATTGTTTCTTTAATGACGATCCGCTATTTGATAGCAAGTGTTTTAAACCATGTAAACGTCTTTGCAAGGACGAAGCAATCTTATTTTTATTTGCAAAAAAAATTGCTTCGTGCCTAAGAATGATGTGGTTTTGTACGTCCCGGATTTGCCAACTTTTCAGAAGTTGGTAAATCTACAGTAGCAAGCCTCCCACAGTTAGAGATTTGGTAACTTCCAAAAAAGTTACCAAATCATGCTCCCACACGTCATTCCCATTTTTTTCTGGCGCGCCAGATAAACCATTCGCAAAAACGGCGAGATGATGTAGGATAGTAAAGCAATTATCAAATAGCGGATAGTCATTTAATTGTCTGATTAGAAAATTTAAAAAAGAAGAGTGTTTTCAAGGTGGTTATTAACTATTTTGATGGACTTAACATTCTGGTAACGATAGCTTAATGATAAGTTATCGTTGCGGTAACAATGCCTTAACTCAACACTCTCACTTTTGCAGCTCATACAGTTACACAATACACTTTGGTAGCTAACTAAAAGATAAAACCGTAATGAGATTTATAAAGGCGAGTTTAACTTTATTGGCATTAACACTTTCAATCCATCTATTTGCGCAAACGGCTACATTTAAAGGTAGTTTCAAATCAGATAAATCAAAACAACCTTTAGGTGGTGTAATGGTAAAACTGAGTACCGAGAATAAAACCAAAACACTTACGACTGTATCTGATAATGAAGGTAATTTTATTTTCAAAAATATTCCTACGGGAGAATATAAACTAAAAGCTAAGTCTGCTGGGTTTGGTGAGTATGAAAAGCATGTTAATCTTAAAGAAAATCAAGTTTTATTTGTAGATATAGAACTAATTGAGAAAATCACCAATCTAGAAACTGTTTCTGTTTTTACTAAAATTAATCAAGAGAATGAAAATGGTTCAAGATTGAATGAGAAGAACGCCACCAATATCATGAATGTAGTATCCGCAAAAGCAATGGAACGTTCGCCAGATATTAATGCAGCCAATGTATTACAAAGGATTTCGGGTGTTACCATACAGAAAAACAGTGGCGGCGACGAGGCTTATGCAATAGTACGCGGACTAGAACCTAGATACAGTAATACATTGGTTAATGGGGTAAAGATTACCAGTCCTGATGAAAAGGCTAGGTATGTATCATTAGACATTATTCCTTCTGACTTATTGCAGAAAATTGAAATAAGTAAAACGCTATTGCCCGAAATGGAAGGGGATGCCATTGGTGGTACTGTAAACTTGGTAATGAAAGATGCACCTGATTCAATGGTGTTAAAAGCAACTTCGTCTATTGGCTATAGCCAGTTGTTTTTCGACAGGAAATATACTACCTTCTCTAAGAGTGATATACAACAGAAAAGTTTTATTGAACGTAATGGACTTACTGCACAAGCTACCCCATCGGATTTCAGCAGATCGAATCTTGACTTCAAACAGGTTCAAGCATTGCCAAGTGGCACGCTTGGAGTTACTTATGGCAAAAGATTCTTGAATAATAAGCTAGGGTTTTTGATAGCCGATAATTTTCAGAATCAATACTTTGGGGTTAACTCTATATTTAATACTATCAGTCCAGATATTTATAAAAATCTACCTTTTATATCTGATGTGGCTGTAAGATATTTCTCTTCACAACAGCTGAATAATGGTCTTACCACACACGTGGATTATAATATTAACGACCATAATAAAATTGTACTAAACAACTTGTTCCTGTACACAAACTTTTCTCAGGCTCGTACCGAGATAGATACGGCTTATGTTGGCGGAAATGGTGGAAGAACAGTGCCAGGAACTGGGCCAATAACCAATACATACTCTTCAATTACTAACCATCAGTTTTTGGAGAACATGAAGCTTAGTGGAAAGCATATTCTTTCAAAGCATCTATTGGTTGATTGGGCAGGTGTGTTTTCTTTGGCTACTAAAAGAGCACCTGATAGAGCGGATTTAGTTGTCAATACCAAGATTGATACTGTTCACAGTACAAACAATACTAACGGTCCTTATACTTTCCGCAAAACGCCTTATTACTTTGATGATATTCCAAGGTCGTGGCAACACAATAGGGATGTTGATTATGATTTTATAGCTAATGCTACTAACAAAACGAAGATTAAAGATAATGGCTTGGAGATTAAAGTTGGCGGGTTGTACAGACATAAGGATAGGAATAATCGTGCAGACCAATACGACCTTAAACCAACCGCTAATGCGGATGGCTCTAAACAATATTTTACCAACATAAATACTGCACAATGGCTTGTTTTCAACCCCACTGGCAATGGAAACTTTAACGCCAATAATTACGTTGCCCATGAAAACATTACTGCTGGTTACGGTCAAGCTAAGTTTACTAACAAAAATTTCGATCTTTTTGGTGGTGTTAGGATAGAGAATACAGATCAAGGTTTTAACATACAATCAGAGAGTTACACTCAGATTACTCACGCTTCCATCTCCTATCTTGATGTATTACCAAGCGTTATGTTCAAATATAAACTAGCTCCTAAGTCCAGCATTCGGTTAGCCTATTTCAAATCAATATCTCGCCCTAATTATTACGAGTTGGTGCCTTATACAATTCCTTCAAATACTACTTCTAATGATGAACAAGGCAATCCCAACCTAAAACATTCAGTAGCAGATAATTTTGACATTAGGTACGAACTCTTTCCAAAAGGGGAAGAAGAGATACTGATTGGTGCTTTTTACAAGCAAATACAAGACCCAATAGAATATGTTTATGTAGATAATACTACTTATTCTCCGCAAAATTTAGGAAATGCCACCATTGGTGGTATCGAGATTGCATGTACTAAGTACTGGGGTAATTTCGGGATAACTGGTAACTACACTTATATCAAATCGAATGTTTCTTCCCCTAAATCATATACTGATTTAGTAGCAGGAACTACGACACAAAAGCTACAATCTAGACCTATGCAAGGGCAAACAGACAATACCCTCAATGTGTCCTTACTATACAAAAACGAAAAGAAGAAAGTATTTGTGCAGCTAGCCTATCAATACCTAGGCAAAAGCCTCACTTTGGTATATCCTGTTTATGGTGCCGATTATTATCAGCAGCCACAATCATCCTTGTCCTTATCCGCAGAAAAAGATTTGAATCAACATTTTATAGCCTTTGGCAAGTTTAATAATTTATTAAATACCACCACAACAACCAAGATTAACAACCTTGTTGGCATCAGCGATTCGTTCAGACCGAGTTATAGCTTGGGACTCAGATATGCTTATTAATAAACAGTAAATAAAACAAAAATGAAAAAAAGTAAATTGTCAATTCTAGTAGCAGCAGTGGCTATTACTACCGCATTGGTATCTTGTTCTAAAAACAGTACAAGTACAGGCACATCAGTTATTCCTCCTTCAAACCCAATCAGTACCGATTCAATTGCGGGACCGTTTGTAAAAGGAACGTTATTAACTGGTAGAACTTACTATGTTACAAGTGATATTACAGTAAAAGCTGGCGACAGTCTTATTTCTCAGGCAGGTGCAACTGTAATTGTAGAAAATCATTCAAAGATTGTCGTTCAGGGTGTTTTGCAATTAGTTGGTACTTCTGCATTGCCAGTTGTTTTTAATTCAAAAGAAAACACACCAGGCACATGGGGTGGATTCCAGTGTGATAGTGCACAAGCTGTTACTATTAAGTGGGCTAAACTTATCAATACTGGCGGACCTGATGCTTCTGGTGGTACAACAAAAACTTTGTTTGTTAGTGCACCCATCAATGTTGATGTAGAAGATTCTTGGTTTTTAAATGGTCAAGATGACATAATCAGAACTCAAAAAGGGGCGAAAGTTACCATCTTAAGAAATACAATTATTTCTTCTGGAAGCACAGATGGTGAAGCTATCAACATCAAATCTGGCTGTACTGGTACAGTTGCTTACAATGTAGTTTTTAGTCAGGCAGGTTCAGGCATCAAGCTAGAAACAAGTGCTACAGCACCTTTTCCACAAACTAAAATAGATGTTTACAACAACACGGTTGTTGCTTGTGGTTGGAGAAGAGGTTTGGCAGAACCAGGTAGGTGTGTATCAATTGGAGTTGGTGCAAAAGGAAATGTTTATAACAATATCTCTGTAAACAATTACCAAGGATTAGAAATTTTCTTAGATGCCGATAGCAGCGACCTTGCTTCTCATGGCAACAATCTTTTCTATGCTTCCAAAACAAACTACACCATTGCAGATACTACAGCAGGCAAAAGTGATACCATCAGTCTAACGTCAAATTTCTATCCAGGTGATGGTATGGGTAAGAAAGTATCAAGCGATGTATTTGCAAACCCAATGTTTACTACCTTCAATAACGACTTCTTACTACCAAATGGTGCAACTACAACAAATATATTCACATTGATGAGTAGTTCTCCAGCAATTGGTGCAGGTAATACAACGTTCAGTCCTTTCAATATTTTCCCTACCGGTGCTTTGCCAAACAAAGATTTGGGTGCTTACCCAACAGATGGTTCTGGTAACAAACACTAATTTTATAAATCCTTAGTTATAGAATAGACGGCAAATATATTTGCCGTCTATTTTTATTTTTTTAATAACAAAAAATAGTATGAAGAAAATATTTTTAAGCGCCCTATCAATAGTGTGTTTTACACAAATGAATAAAGTTTCAGCACAAGAAAAAGAAGTGTATGTATTTGATAAAAAGATAGCTGTGCCAGGAAGTGGTGGGTACGATTACTTATCAATCGATATGGCGAATAATCATTTGTTTGTCTCTCACGGAACGGCTGTAAACGTAATAGACCTTGCTACAGAAGCCGTGATAGCTACCATAGATAATATGGAAGGCGTACACGGAATTGCCATAGACAATTCTTTAAACAGAGGTTTTATCACTGATGGAAAAGCAAATAGTATTGTTGCCTTTGATTTAAAAACATTTAAAAAGATAAAAACAATCCCTCTTACAGGTAAGGGAGCAGATGCTATTATGTTTGATCCGTTTTCTAAAAAGGTATTTTCTTTTAATGGGGATAGCGATGATGCCTCTGTGGTAGATGCTAAAAGTTTGGAACAAGTTGGTTCGGTAGCTTTAGGCGGCGGACCAGAATTTGCCGTGTCTAATGGCAAAGGACTTATCTACAACAACATTGAAGATAAAAGCACAGTGGTAACTATTGATGCAAAAACATTGAAAGTAATTAATACATTCCCTTTAGCACCTTCTGGAAAACCTACGGGGTTGATGTTGGATAGCAAAAACAAGCGTTTGTTTTCTGGCTGTAGAACAAGTAAGAACGTTGTAGTGTTGGATGCTGAAACAGGTAAAATTATTACTACGCTTCCAATTGGGTCTGGTGTTGATGCAGTAGCTTATGATACAGAAAAAAAATTAATATTTTGTTCTAATGGTGATGCAACAACTACCATTATTAAACAAAATTCTGCTGATTCTTATCAGATAGTGCAAACCCTAAAAACACAGCCAAGGGCAAAGACGCTTGCTTTGGATACGAAGACACACAAGATATACCTAAGTTGCTACGAATTCGAAAAGGGAACAAAAACTCCTATTGCTGGAACATTTGGTGTATTGGTTTACAAGATGAAATAACCCCTTGGAAGTTAATTAAGCTAATTAAAAGCCTACACGTCTTAATATGTGTAGGCTTTTTAATTCCTCGTTTTTTCTATTCTCTTTTCTATTCAAACAATAAATCTTCATTTATTTGCATCAAATAATGTTTCTCTAACTGTTCAACCAGCACTATGTTTTTTATCCTCTCTAGGTTTTGTTACTTCTTTTTGGCGCCATTCAATTGGATATTGATTCTATTTATTAGCTGGCTTATTACTAAAATTAAACGTCTGAAGAAGAGGCTACTTATCGCCATTGCTATCATTGCCATCCTTTTTTCTAATGGGTTCTTAGAAAATGAAGCAGAACTAGCATGGCAGATAAATAAAAGCGGACTAACTCGAGGAAAACAATACGAAGTAGGAATTCTACTTGGTGGAATGGCGGGCTATGACAGATTTAAAGTGGCGCATTTTAGTGGTGCTTCCGATAGATTTATCCAAACAAATAGTTTGTATCATCAGGGAATTATCAAAAAGATAATTGTTAGTAGCGGCAATGCCAGCTTTTTTATAAAAGAACCAGGCGAGGCCGATTTTCTAACTGCTGAATTTATTAAGGCTGGGGTTTCACCAAAAGATATACTAACAGAGGATAAATCGAGGAATACTTTCGAGAATGCTACTTTTACCAAGCATATTATTGATTCCCTACACCTAAAAAGGCCGTATGTATTAATTAGTTCTGCCAATCATCTTCCTCGCGCTTTACGTGTCTTTAAAAAAGCTAACCTAGATGTGTTGCCTTATCCTTGTGCTTTTCATGCTACCCACAAAAACTACGATATACAAGATTATGTCGTCCCTTCGCTTGCTGTATTGTCTGATTGGGAATCATTGATAAAAGAAATAGTTGGCACTGCGATGTATAGGCTGACGGGGAAAGCGTAGAAGATAACTAATCATGCAAATCAAGGGTTGGTAGATTACCGCTACAACGTTGTGAAACTAAACAATAACATAACTGCCAAATGTTAGCTTAGCGCATTTGAAAGGATAAATAAAAGTGACGGTTATCCCAATAATAAAAAGTACAACCAAAAACTTCTGGTGGTGTCTGCACTTTTTAATTTGATTGTTCAAAATACTATTAAACTAATGAAAATAGAAAAGACTTGAATTCGGTTTCTAAAACTAGAACCAATCCTGTAGGTTTTGAATAAATACTAAACGATTTGTTTCCATGGTTTAAGAATTAGCCGTCTTAAAATGAAAAGCCTTTAGTTTTGCCTCATGTTTACAGATCAGGAAGAAAAGTTTATTAAGTATTGGGAAAGAAACAGATTGACCTACAAAAAGAGTTTTAAGGAATTTGTAAAAGGATTCTCGAGGGGGTTAGCAATAAGCGTTGGCATCATCCTTATTTTAGTCAGTGGGTGGTACACTAGGGCTAATATGGAGGCAAATAGTAAGCTGAGTACTGTTGTATTTACTATCGCATTACTAGGAATTGGTGTATTTATGGCATGGTTGTCTCAAAACTATAAATGGGAGCAGAACGAACAACAATATTTAGAACTAATGGCGAAAAAGAGAAGGATTGAATTGAAGAAACAAGAAATAAAATCAGAAGAAGACATCATCAATTAACAAAACTTCTTCTTTATTCTTACCAATCATGATGGCAATTACATCAAACTGTATTAGTTCCCATTCTGGATGTAAGTATAGATAAGCCTCTGCGGCAGTCTTTAATCTATTCATTTTTGCCTGACTAACACTTTCTTCCGGCAGTCCAAATTTGGTATTGGTTCTTGTTTTAACCTCTACAAAATGAAGTTTATCATTGCTGCTGGCAATGATGTCAATTTCAAGGTGTTTATGGCGCCAGTTTCTTTCGATAATGCTAAATCCCTTATTTTCTAAAAACTTAGCAGCAATTGTTTCCCCTTTATCGCCTGTGTGTTTATTCTTCATGTATATTCGATTTTTTTAAATGATTATTGTATGACTCTCTCGGGAAAATCTTTCAAACTACACGGCAAAGTACAACATTACGCATGGGGTGGATACGAATACATCCCTAATCTACTTGATTTTGAAAATATAGATAAGAAACCATGTGCAGAATATTGGATGGGGGCGCATCCTTCGGCTTCTTCCATAATAAATGATGCGACAAATTCTGTCTCTTTAAATGAATATATAAAGAATAATACCAACGAAACGATTACCAAAGCAGTCTTTGAAAGGTTTGGAGAACTTCCATATCTATTTAAGATTTTGGATGTAAAGGACATGTTATCTATTCAGGTTCACCCTACAAAGGTTGAAGCTGAGAAAGGTTTTGATGCTGAAGAAGCTGCGGGAATACCCATTACAGCGTCTAACAGAAACTACAAGGATCGTAATCACAAGCCCGAAGTAATGGTTGCCATCAGTGATTTTTGGTTATTACATGGCTTCAAACCTGCTGATGAGTTATTGAAAACTTTACAGGACGTAAAAGAATTTAATGTATTAATAGCGTTGTTTAAGCAAGATGGTTACAAAGGACTCTATCAGTTTGTAATGGAAATGGCACAGCCTGATGTTGATAGCCTGCTTTTACCTTTGGTTGAAAGAGAGTTAAGAAGAAGAGGTAGTAATGAATTGAATAAAGCAGATGCTGGATGGTGGGTTTGTAAACTTTTTGAGGATGGAAAAGAGATTAAGAATATTGACAAAGGAATTTTCTCAATTTACTTCTTTAATATAGTTAATGCTAAACCTGGCGAGGCTGTTTTTCAGGGAGCTGGCATTCCTCATGCGTATTTAGAAGGACAAAATGTAGAGCTGATGGCAAACAGCGATAATGTTTTAAGAGGTGGGCTTACTCCAAAACATATTGATGTACCCGAACTGATGAAGCATACAGCTTTTGAACCGGTTGTTCCGAATGTAATGGGTGGGGTAGATGTTGGTAATAATGAAGTATTATACACTTGTCCCGTTCCCGATTTCGGTATAAAGAAAATATCCCTCAATGGAAATGAGCATGCCTCTACCGCTTCCTCTTTCGAGATAATTATTGCAATAGAAGGGGGGGCAGTATTCAATGGTAGCAATAACCTAGTAATTAAAAAAGGGGACGCAATGGCAATATTTCCAGGCGAAACATACACTATCGAGGCATCAGGTAATTGCGTATTATACAAAGCTTTTGTTCCCGCTTAAATATTTATTGGTCAATGTAGATAAATTGACTGCTGTATAAAAGTTCTTTAAACCTATTTTTGCTTTAAATAAGACTCAATGAAATTTAATTATAAGCTTACTCTGTTTACAGCCCTGCTGGTTGTTGTAACTGTATTATCAAAGTTGTTTTTTTCTACAAAGCTTGAGTTCTCTGGCTTTTCACCAGTAATAGCCATTGCTTTGTTTGCAGGCATGATGGTAAAAGATAAATCATTATCGTTTCTTATGCCGTTACTTTCACTTTTTATAAGCGATGTAATAATAGAAGTCTTGTTTAGATTTAATCTATTTCCTTATGCAGGTTTATACGGGTATCAAATATTAAATTACTCTTTGTTATTACTCACAACCCTTTTGGGATGGGCATTAAAGGGGCAGAAACTGGGTAGTCTATTTATGGGTATATTGGTAGCACCAACCTTGTTTTTTGTGTTATCAAATTTCACAGTGTGGATGACAGCTTCTTTTTATACAAAAGATTTCAGCGGATTAGTTAGTTGTTTTGTTGCAGGCTTGCCTTTCTATACACATTCCCTAGCTTCAACTTTTGTGTTCCTACCTGTTTTTTTATATACCTACAACTACATTGTAAGAAAAGAAGGGAAATTATTGTTGGCATAGATTATACTAACTACATACTAAATAAACATAAAAGGCAGCCTTTGTAGGTTGCCTTTTATGTTTAATAACTAAAACTCGTTATATCAACACAACCAAGTGACTAGCTTTGCTGAACACTTGAGTCTGTGCGAGGTTTATACTGTTTATGCAGTTGTCTTTGTCCTATTTATTGCCAGTTCTTCTTTTTTTGTGATTGGTCTTGGGTCAACTACAAAGTCAACTTCAAGAGGTTCTTTTATCAGTCCCATAATTCTTATTTCAGTAAACGCTACGTAGTCTACAATTCTAATTTTGAATTCATTATAGAATATTATTAACCTTACAGAACCTAAGACGATTAGAAACTCCGGAAATAGTTTAAAAACTTTATTACTTGATTCTTGTCAAAAAAGCCAATCATGTATTAATAATCATTAACTGTTATTTTAATTAAGTTTACCTAATCCACAACATATAAATAGACTAAAGCTCACTCAAAAAACCTCACGAATAAAAAACGGTCTCCAACTTTCATTGAAGACCGTCTCTTTATGTAGATATGAGTACTCATATCTCATATCTCATATCTCATAACTCACAACTAACTATGCTATCGCTTTCTTAACCAAGTCGGCTGCTTCGCTCAATTGGATAGCAGATTGTACTTTCAATCCACTTTCATCTATCAATTTCTTAGCTTCCGTAGCATTTGTTCCTTGCAAGCGAACGATGATTGGTATTTCGATATTGCCCAACTTGCTGTAAGCCTCAATCACACCTGCAGCAACACGGTCGCAACGAACGATACCACCAAATATATTAATCAAGATAGCCTTTACGTTAGGGTCTTTCATGATAATCCTAAAGCCAGCTTCCACTGTTTGTGCATTTGCAGTACCACCTACGTCCAAGAAGTTGGCAGGTTCGCCACCGCTTAGTTTAATCATATCCATGGTAGCCATTGCCAAACCAGCTCCGTTTACCATACAACCTACGTTACCATCTAGTTTAACGAAGTTTAGGTTGAACTGACCAGCTTCCACTTCTGTAGGATTTTCTTCAGTAACATCCCTAAGTTGTGCAATTTCAGGGTGACGCATCAAAGCATTGTCATCCAAGTTCATCTTACAATCCACCGCAATCATTTTCTCATCGCTAGTTTTGAAGAATGGGTTAATTTCAATCATGCTTGCATCTAAACCAACATACGCATTGTATAGGTTGGTAACGAATTTTACGCAATTTTTAAATGCTTCTCCTTTCAAACCGAAGTTGAAAGCAATCTTACGTGCTTGAAAAGGCAACAATCCACCACTAGGATGAACCAGTTCTTTAAATATTTTCTCAGGTGTATTGTGCGCCACATCTTCAATGTCCATACCGCCTTCGGTGCTGTACATGATTACGTTTTGCCCTTTAGATCTATCTAATAATATACTTAGGTATAACTCTTTAGTTGGGTTTGGCCCTTCATAGTAAACGTCTTGTGCAACCAAAATTTTGTTTACCTTCTTACCAGCTTCGCCCGTTTGAATAGTAACCAAAGTGCCACCAAGAATTCCTTTTGCAAAGCTTTCTATATCCTCAACGCTCTTACCCACCTTAACACCGTTCATTCCGGTTTCCTTTACCTTACCCTTACCACGACCACCAGCATGAATCTGTGCTTTTACAACTGCAAACTTATTGTTGGTTTCTGTCTTTATCTGACGATAAGCTTCCTCAGCCGCCGCTACCGTGTCAACAGCGATGCCTTCTTGCACTGG
>JANYEX010000010.1 GCA_025359725.1 Chitinophagaceae bacterium
AGTTTCACATACTTTTTGTCAAGATATAGACCGTCTTCCTTCTTTGCCTTATCCCTCAATATTTCTTTTGCGTTTTCTAAATAACGGTGTGCTTCTATTATGTGTTTCATCCTACAAATATATCTTTTTGATTGCCAAGAAACAAAAAAAGGCCAAAAGCCTTCGGTCTCTCAACCTCCAACTTTCAACCTCTTTTTGCTCAATATATAAACTGTGCTTTAAATCACATCCAAAAGAATCAATGATAGATTTTCAATTTTTTTAAATCCTTTATCAGCGGTAACAAGGGTAAATCCCTCCACAATTGCAGTAGCAGCGATGATGGCATCTGGCAATTTAATTTTATACAACTGTCTGCTAGGCGAGATGTTAGCGAAGCGCATCTCGCCTAGCAGATAAAAAGGATATTCATCCCTATCAACAAAAAAAAACCAAAAGCCTTTAGTCTCTCAACCTCCAAATTTCAACCTCTTCTTTCGTAAATCGGCAGGAACGTAAATCGCTAGTGAGTGACCCAAACTAGCGATTCACGATTCCCGTTCTCACACCTTATTCCTGCCCACTCACAACTCATATCTCATATCTCACAACTCATATCTCATAACTCATAGTTCATATCTCATAACTAAACACTCGCCATTTCTACCACAATGTTTACCTTCTCGCCAGCGGCAATGGCTTTTATCTGTGTTTGGGTAACGTAGCCCGGTGCAGAAAAGGCTATGTGATACGTGCCAGGCATAAACTCTGCTATCTGCCCAATGCCCAAAATAGTGCTTACACCAACCCGCAAAAGTTCGGTTATCGTAACTGTTGCGCCTTCAATGGCTTGGGTGGTGCCAAACTTATAAAACGTAGCTTTTAAGATGGTGTGATGAACATTTCCTGAAAAAATTAAGGCGTTTTCAAGGTCGGTCACCAGTTGTAAGTTGGCATTTGGACCAATTTTGTATGCACCTTTAATTAGGTTTATCAACGTTTCCTTACCCGCTGTTGCATCCAAAAAGGCAGGTATGTACAATGCCGTCACTGTCTTTTGTGAGGTACGTGCGGCTGCGGGTGCTTTTTGCAATGTTTGCAATAGCGCAATCTCAGTGCTAATAGAAGTTAACTGTGCAGCAGTTATTGTTGTTGCAGCAATCAAAGCCGTTTTGTTAGTATTTAGTACCCCATAAGTGTAGTTTGCAAGTATCAACATTGCATTTATCTTACCTGTAAAGCTGGTGTTATTAATGGTAAAATCCTTTATTAATTGTTCGTTTTTTTGCGACTTTGCCCATTCCAAACCTAGTAAGCACGCTGCTTCTAGCTGACTTACCACACTTTTTCTTGCTGCAGCTTTCATCTTGGTTTGCGGTTTGGTGGCATTGGGTTGCTTTTTAGCCGAAACGGAATCAATGACACCAACAAATCCCTTGAAATTTACGATAGCAGCAAGTAATTGTGTGTTACCCATAAAAGCACTGCTATAGGCTGCCAAGAATAGCAATACCTGTTGAAAAACTGAATACTTCTCATTCTGATGATTATCCATTATAGTTATTTTTTAAGTTAAAAAAGTATTTGAAAAGAGTATGTTTTAATAACTGTTAAGGCTACTTGACGTGTTCTGAACAGAAAACTATCCATTATATTTTGCGGTTCAGCAACGATATCTTTGAGTTCAGCAATGATATTTTGCGGTTCAGCAATTACATTTTTGAGTTCAGCAATGATATTTTTCGGTTCAGCAACAATATCTTCGAGTTCAGCAATGATATTTTTCAGCTCAGCAATGATATTCTTGAGTTCAGCAATAATATTTTGGAGTTCAGCAATAATATTTTCGAGTTCAGAGACATCATTTTAGACTAAATCCTTAAAAAAAGGAATTTCAAAGCCATAAACTCAAGGTGGGCAATGAATAGAAGAAGCCAGCAAAAGCTGGTTCAGAAGGTATTTATAAATAGAAAAATTTGTACTACTCATTTTTCAATGAATGGTTGGAGTTTTAATAGTATGGGTAATGGGAAGGTGCGGGTGACGGTAACCTTCAAAGATATTGATAAGATTGAGGCTTCGGGGGCATGTAACGTGAAGGCAAATAATACTATTAAGGAAAAAAAATTAAAGATTGATTTGTCTGGTGGGAACGGATAATTTGGTAGAAAAAGAAGTAGTTGCGTTTGTAGAGGATACAAATCTTCCTTGGGAAGAACTCGGTGGTGGTGTTAGAAGGAAAATAATGAGCTATGATGGCAGGGTGATGTTGGTAAAAGTAGATTTTGAGACTGGCGCAATAGGGGCGTTACACAAACATTACCATACACAAATATCTTGTGTGGAAAGTGGATATTTTGAAGTCGAAATTGATGGCAAAAAGCAAATACTCTACAAGGGGGATGTTTTTTATGTAACACCTAATTTAATACATGGGGTGGTCTCCCTAGAAAAAGGAATGTTAGTAGATGTATTTAGCCCTCTGCGGGAAGATTTTATTAAGTAGAATAACAAACAAAAAAGCAGCTAACATTTTGATGTGTTAGCTGCTTTTTTTATTAAAGCCCTAGCTTACTAACTCTTTGGTAAGATGTACTTTAGTCATTTCATAATAGTGGTTCTGTAATTCATGTACATATTTAATATGCGGATTATGACGTCGGTCTTCCCTGTACCACATCTCAAAATGAGAGAAATCGTCATGAACTTTTCCAGTAACAATTCTGAAAGCACCTTTCATGTACTTTACTGTGCCGTCTTCATTAATAGTGGCTTTAAAGTTCAGGTTTAATAATGCCTGAATTGAAAGAGGAATAGGCGTCAGATGTTCTGGCTCAAACCAAAAATCCTGCACATCTGTTAATACTTGAACTAATTGTTGGTCGTGCTGAAGACCAATTACCTCACCTTGAGATACTTTTCCTTCATATTCGGCTTGCACGTAATCGCCTACTTTAATGTCTTGAAACTTAATCATAATGGTAGCATTTTATTTTGGTTGACAAGATAAGGATAATTTTTAAAATGATAACAAATACCCCCTTAAATATTAAAATACTCTACAGCTTTTAATTAAAATTGCATCCTTTACTAGCTAGAATAAAAGAAGCCCCTGTAAAGACAAGGGCCGGAACATGAGAAAATCCTACTGTACTACGTTGTTATGTACTAGAACGATGCAAAAGTGGGGGTAGAGTGTTAAGGAATCATTAAGTATATATCAATTTAATGTTACCATATTTGATTGTAATTTAAGGGTTTTGTTAATAACTATGTATTATCTTATTGTTAACTTATAATTAGTTTACGACAAAACATCTCTATCCCTCTATTTTTGTCGGATAAATTAATCAGCGATGGGACTAAATACGTTTGGCAGTTTTTTTATGCCGAAGAACAAAATCTTCTACGAATTATTTGAGCAGGTAGCGGACACTGTAGAAGAAATGGGTATTCAACTAAAAAAAGTGGTTGCAGAGCCTGATCGCGATAAAAGATCTCCGCTTATAAAATATGTGGAAGACCTTGAACATAAGAACGATGACCATACACACAAACTTTTCACTGAATTAGGTAGAAACTTTATTACCCCATTTGATAGAGAGGATATACACTACCTTGCTACTGCATTGGATGATATTTGTGATTTTATTTACAGCTCAGCAAAGAAGATTAATTTTTATAACATCAATCCCAATGATACGGGTATTCAAAAGATGGCTGACCTTATCGATCAGGGTTGTAAAGAGATAAAGACAGCTGTATATGGATTGAGGGACATGAATAACCTACGCAGGATGACTGAGGCTTTGGTAAAAGTAAACAGTATAGAAAATCAGGCAGATGATGTTTTTGACCTATCAATAGAAAAATTGTTTGAAACAGAACCAGACGCTAAAGAAGTAATTAAGAAAAGAGAAATTTATCAAGCAATGGAAATTGCTACTGACAAATGCGAGGATGCCGCAAATGTTATAGAAAGTATTATCATTAAATACTCTTAATTGATTTAACCCCGCAACAAATCTGGAAAGGTTAGTTTGGGAAAATCAAAAAACGACCCCTACTTTATGTTTACTTTACTCATTGTAATAATTATACTTTCTTACATTTTTGATTTTATAAATGGGTTTCACGACTCGGCTAATTCTATTGCTACCATTGTTTCTACTAAAGTTCTTACCCCTTTTCAGGCAGTAGTTTGGGCAGCATTCTTCAACTTTGCAGCGTTCTTTATTTCAAAATATGTTTACCATGAGTTTGGCATTGGTAATACTGTTGCCAAATGGGTAAATGCCGATTTTGTAAATCTTCAAGTTATATTGTCTGGTATTGTTGCTGCCATTATTTGGAATTTAATTACGTGGTGGTTTGGTATCCCTTCTAGTTCTTCTCATACTTTGATGGGTGGTTTTGTTGGTGCAGCATTGGCTCATGCGGGTGGTTTTACAAGTGGCAACCACGATGTTATCAACTATGCCAAAGTAATTCCCACCTTCTTATTCATCTTCCTGGCTCCGTTGATAGGGATGATTATTGCTTTTTTTATTACCGTTATTATCGTACATATTTGTAAGAAAAGTAACCCATACAAAGCAGAGAAGTGGTTTAAGAAGTTGCAGTTACTGTCTAGTGCAGCTTTTAGTTTAGGGCATGGTGGCAATGATGCTCAAAAAGTGATGGGAATTATTGGTGCAGCTGTTATTTTCTATCAAAGTAAACTAGGACATAAACTAACTTTTAATCAATTTGCCGACGAATATCCTTGGGTTCCTTTCTGTAGCTTTTTAGCAATAGCTTTAGGTACGCTTAGCGGCGGTTGGAAGATTGTAAAAACAATGGGTACCAAGATTACCAAAGTAACCCCGCTGGAAGGAGTTGCAGCAGAAACTGCTGGTGCCATAACTTTATTTCTTACTGAACATTTCAAGATACCAGTATCTACTACCCACACCATCACTGGTTCTATTATTGGTGTTGGTGCAACCAAGCGTCTGAGTGCAGTTAGGTGGGGGGTAACTATCAACTTACTTTGGGCGTGGATAATTACTATTCCTATTTCTGCAGTAATGGCTGCGATTATCTACTATATCCTTAACTTTTTCATTTAGAGAATTGCCGCTATGGCTCCTATAAATCTGATAAGTAAGCAATAACATTCCTTGAAAGTTTGTTTGTTAGTCATTTTTTTATTTACATCATAAAATGATTGGAATAAATCTTGGTTCTTTGCAGCTATGTATAAGTTATTGAGAAACATTTTATTCCGTTTTGATACTGAGGTTGTCCATCACTTTAGTATGACTTGCCTTTCGCTTGCTTGCAAGAGTCCCCTTTTAAAGAAGTTAATCAAGAGTCAATTCTCCTACAAACATCCCTCATTAGAAAAAGAAATCTTTGGATTAAAGTTTAGCAACCCCGTTGGTTTGGGGGCTGGGTTCGATAAAAATGCTTTGTATCTTAATGAATTGGAAGCCCTAGGCTTTGGGTTTGTGGAGATAGGAACGGTTACTCCATTGCCGCAAGCAGGTAATGACCAACCACGTCTTTTCCGATTACCTAAAGACAAAGCACTTATCAATAGGATGGGATTTAATAATCAAGGGGTGGACGTTATTGCAGAGCGATTAGCAGCTTGGAAGAACCGTTTACCGTCAACCGATGACCGTCAACCGTCTATTAACGGTAAACGGTTAACGGTTAACAGACTAATCATTGGTGGAAACATTGGCAAAAACAAGGTTACTCCTAATGAAGATGCTTGGAAGGATTATGAAATTTGTTTTAATACCCTGTTTGATGTGGTTGATTATTTTGTGGTGAATGTGAGTAGTCCTAACACACCTGGCTTGAGAGAATTACAAGAAAAAGATGCCTTGGGGAAGATACTTACCAAATTGCAAGACATCAATCAGAAAAAAGAAAGCCCTAAACCTTTATTACTAAAGATAGCACCTGACCTTACCAATGAACAACTTGATGAAATAGTTAGTCTTTCCTTAGAGGTTAAACTGGATGGGTTAGTGGCTACGAATACAACCATCAGCAGAGAGAATTTAAAAACAACTTCTGTGGAAGTTGCATCAATTGGTATGGGTGGATTAAGTGGTAAACCTTTACAAAAGCGCAGTACCGAAGTGGTTGCTTATTTGGCTAAACAACTAAAAGGACAGATACCTATCATTGCAAGCGGGGGTATCTTTATAGGTGCTGATGCTATAGAAAAGCTTGATACAGGGGCTACCTTAATTCAAGTATGGACAGGTTTTGTTTATGAAGGCCCAGGTATTGCAAAGAGTATTTGTAAGGATATTTTAAAGAACTAAGCGTTTTATACCTAATTAATATTATTGATAGAAAAAACGCCACAGCAACTTAATGCTGTGGCGTTTTTATTATTTAGAATAATGAGAGTACATGCTTTATCCTACTGAGGGTTTCTTCCTTTCCTAGTATGGCGGCTATTTCGAAGACACCTGGCCCAAACTTGCCACCTACCAACATTATCCTGAAAGGTAACATCAATTCGCCGGGTTTTAATTGGTGTGCAGCAACTAGTTCTTTAAATTCTATTTCCAAATCGCTGGCTTCCCAAAGAGTACTCAATTCATAAGCCCTTATCAATTCTATGAAAAACATATTCTTTTTCTCATCCCACTTGGGTTGTATCGCAGCAATGTCTGGCGTAGCGGATGGTTTAAAAAAGAAGCCTGCTTGTTCTACAAAATCATTTAATAAAACACATCTTTCCCTCACTAATTCTAGTACCTGCTCTAAGTTATCATTCGCAACAATCCCTTTTTTTGCCAATAAACCTGCAACTTGTTCCTTGTAACTAGCAACTGGCAACTTCTTTATCCATTCCTGATTGTACCATTTTGCTTTTTCATAATCGAACTTTGCCCCGCCTTTGTGTACGCGGTCTATGCTGAACTTGGCTATCAATTCTTCCAAAGAAAATAATTCTTGTCCGCTGCCATCATTCCAACCCAAGGCTGCCAACATGTTTACGAAAGCTTCTGGCAAAAAGCCCCTTTCCCTAAAGCCTATCGTTACTTCCTTTGTTTTTGGATCAATCCAATCGAGTGAGAAAGTAGGGAATCCTAATCTATCACCATCCCTTTTACTTAGTTTGCCGTTGCCGTCTGGTTTTAATATCAAAGGCAAGTGCGCCCATTGAGGCATGTTTTCCAATCCAAATAAATATTTCCAAAGTAATATATGTACAGGTGCAGATGGCAACCATTCCTCTCCGCGGAAAGCATGGGTTATTTGCATTTTATAATCATCCACCACTACTGCAAGATGGTAGGTAGGCATTCCATCGGCCTTAAGTAACACCTTATCGTCAACTTCTTTGGTATTAAAAGTTACCTCGCCTCTTATCAAATCAGTAAACTTTACTTCTTCCTCATCAGGTAATAAAATTCTTATTACATAAGGAGTATTGTTTGCCAAAAGCTCAGCAACCTCAGCCTCACTCAAGGTTAGTGAGTTCTTCATTAAACCCCTCGTGGCGTGGCTATATTGAAAATTATTTATCTCTTTTCTCTTCGCATCCAGTTCTTCGGCGGTATCAAAAGCATAGTATGCCTTTCCTTCGGAAACTAATTTATCCGCAAATTCCTTATACATTGGTTTGCGTTCGCTCTGTCTGTAGGGGGCAAACGGACCACCATGTAGCGGACTTTCATCGGGTGTTAGTCCGCACCATTTAAGCGTATCGAAAATGTAATCTTCCGCTCCTTCTACAAAGCGCGTTTGGTCGGTATCTTCTATCCTCACTATAAAATCGCCGCCCTGTTGTTTGGCAAACAGGTAATTGAATAACACGGTGCGCACCCCGCCGAGATGCAGACCACCAGTAGGCGATGGTGCAAAACGTACCCTTACTTTTTTGTTGATTGTTCCTTCTGTCATAGTCGGCAAATATAAGTAGGGATATGTAGTTGCTGTTTATGAAGGTCGAATAAACACGGTGACTTTAAGTTGATAAATAGAGAAGGAAATATAACAGATGTGCTTTAGATGAACGAAAAGACGCTCATCTAACAACAATATAAAGAAATAAAGCTTCAAGGAATAACAATAACGTAACACTGCTATAGTTTTTTACGGATAACTACAGGGTAACTTTACTTTCTAAATATATAATTATGGCAACTTATGCTGATTTAAAAATTAACGGCACTTATCTTATTAAAGAAGATGAGAACGAGGAAATTGTATTGGTTCAACCATTGATGGAAACCGATGCGTGTGTACTGTTGATGAACCTAGATGAGTATGAAAATACTTTCTGGAGGAAGAAAGCAGCTACTTTTCTGGAGTTGGTAGATGAGCTTGACGATGAGCAATTGGCGGAGTATGAAGACATTTTTGAAGAAGTGGATGAGGACGATGAAGACATTGATGAAGAAGACGACTAATCATCAACTTGACTATTTTGAAAAAGGCATTGTGAATCAGTAGATTTACAGTGCCTTTTGTTTTAAGGAGTTATTTGGGTAGGAAATGAACGAGCTAGAAACTACACCAAAGCTTATTGCTGTTATAAACTGGGTTAATATATTTTGAACCTTAGCACGTCAAAGGCATATACTAGCAGCCAAGTTCACAGGACTAGCTGGGAATACTTAAATAAAGCTTGTCTTTTTTGTTCGCGGTCTTCATGCACTATAAACCACAATGTTTTCGGTATTTATAGTTTCCACATCTACACATTTTCGCATCAAACGTTTCTGTTATCTAACGCAGAATCAGAAAATCACTCATCGTTCAAACATTATTTGGTGCCAAAACAATTTATTACCGCACCGAAATATATTATTACCTCGCCAAAATAAGTTTGAACGGACTTAAAAATGATCAGAATAGGACAGTTTTAAACATAAAACAGGTGGCTAAGCGGGAATCGTAAACGAGGAGCGAAAGAATCGGAAGGAACGGGAGGAGCGGTAGTTACTAAGTCTGGTTGCTTACTTGCCATTACCGTTCCTAGCGACTACCGATTCTTACTGTCATTACGGCGTAAAGTATTTTAGGTATTAGCTTTGCTATGCACAATCAAACAAAAAAAATAATCATGAGTACAAAGAACATAACGCTTATAGTAATTGGGGCATTGGTTTTATTATTGGGATTTAGTGGTTGTAACAGCTATAATGGCTTGGTTTCTGGCGATCAGGACGTAAAAAAAGCTTGGAGTGATGTAGAAACAAACTATCAACGCCGTACAGATTTGTACAATAGCGTAATAAAAACAATAGAAGGGTCTGCCAATTTTGAGAAATCGACATTGAAAGAGGTGATTGCTGCAAGAGCTAGTGCCACACAAATAAAGGTGGATATTAACGACCCTGCCACTTTGCAAAAGTTTCAGGCAGCACAAGGTCAGTTGCAAGGTTCATTTGCTAGATTGATGGCGGTGGCAGAAAGCTACCCCGACCTAAAGACAACTAAGTCGTTCCAAGACTTTCAGGCAGAGATTGAGGGGACTGAAAACAGGATAAACATTGCTCGTAAAGACTACAATGCAAGCGTAGAGGGATATAACTTGCAAGTAAGGCATTTTCCCAATAACATATTTGCTGGTATATTCCATTTTACCGAGAAGGCTTACTATCAGGCAGATGCTGGAACAGAGAATGCACCAGATATTAATTTCAACATCAAGTAACTTTTAACCATAAGGAAAGGGATTAACCACAATGGACACTAGGAAAAAGAACACAAGGTTTTATAAATCTCTTTAAGACATTGTTTGTATTTTCCTTGTGTTTCTTTGTGAAATCCATAGTGTTCTTTGTGGTTAAATAATCAACTCTAATCATTAAATCACAAGTATATGTTCAATCTTTTTAAACGTAAGGCGGTAGATTTCTTTTCCCCGCAGGATAAGGAACAAATAGTTAATGCCATAAAAAAGGCAGAGCATAAAACCAGTGGTGAGATAAGGGTTTATATAGAAAGCGACTGTAACCATACGAACGCAATTGATAGAGCGGTAGAAATATTTGAGGACTTGGAAATTTACAAGACAAAGCAGCGCAATGGTGTTTTGGTATATGTGGCAATAAAAGCAAGAAAGCTAGCTATCTATGGCGATCAAGGTATTTATGAAAGTGTGGGTAAGGAATTTTGGGATGCTCAGGTAGAGAAAATGATACACTTTTTTAATAAGAACGATTACGCAGAGGGTATTGGTGCTATAGTTACGGAAGTGGGCGATGCGCTGAGAAAACACTTCCCGTATGATGCTCAAACAGATGTAAACGAGCTGCCAGATGATATTGTATTTGGGAACTAAGTTCTAAGTAATAAGTAAATCATTATTGTTCCACTCAATACATAAATAATACATGAGAAATATACTACTAATAATATTGATGGCATGTTGCTTTGCAGTAAATGCACAACAAGCAATACCCAAACCAAATCCACCACGACTAGTTGTGGATAATGCCAACATACTTACGCCCGAACAACAGAATGCGCTGGAAAGAAAACTAGATGCGCTCAATGATAGTACTTCTAATCAGATTGTGGTATTAACTGTTCCATCGCTTAATGATAAACCTTTAGAAGATGTAGCAGTAGCCACCTACAGAAGTTGGGGCATTGGCGATAAGAAAAATAACAATGGAGTGTTGTTGCTGATTTCTGTGAATGATAGAAAAATAAAGATAGAAGTAGGCTACGGATTGGAAGGGGCAATACCCGATGTTACGGCAAAAGACATAATAGAAAACAATCTTTCGCCAAACTTTAAGCAGGGTAATTATTACAAAGGCATTGATGAGGCTACAGACAACTTAGCTAAAGCAGCTGTTGGAGAATATAAAATACAAAAACAAAGTACTGGCAGTGGTGCAAGTGGCGGAAGCGGTAGTTGGGTGTTTATTATAATGGTAGTAGTAGTTATTATCATTCTTAGAGCAGGAAGAGGTGGCGGTGGTAGTGGTGGCGGTGGCGGACTATGGTTAGCAGCACCTTTGTTATTTGGCGCAGGCGGTTTTGGTAGTGATGATAGTAGTAGTGGTGGTTTTGGCGGTAGAGATAGTGGCGGCGGATTCGGTGGATTTGGTGGTGGTAGTAGCGGCGGCGGCGGTGCAAGTGGAGGATGGTAATAAGATAATAGTAATTAAAAATTGATAGTATGAAGTTGATGATGCTTTCTTTTAGTCTAGTTTTCTTTTTAGGAGGAATACAAGCCCAAACAAGCAAACTAGTTGCTGGAACGAAATGGCAAGTAACCAAAACCCAGAAACTAACTAACAGTAGTAATATGATGGGGACTGACTTTACAACTACTATAAACACAAAGGGTAATATAGAAATTGAGGTAAAGAGTGTGCATGACAGTACCGTTCTACTATCAACTAAAGTGATCCGAATTACTGGTTCAGCCAATATGATGGGGCAAGAGAATAACTTCGATTCTGATGATTCCTCAACGATGAATAACCCAATGGCAGCTTCTTTATTAAAGGATTTGGGTAAGCCAGAAGAATTTACGGTGGTAAATGGTAGAATAAAAGACCATTCAGCTGGTGCTGAAAATGTTTCTTTGGGGGCATTGAGTATTAACCCAGAGGAGATAATAGATGAATTATTTGTTCCCGCAGATGCTAAGAATAGACAAGAAGGGTTTAAATGGGCTGCTGATAACAAAAGCGATGATGGTAGCCAAAAGGCAGTATCTATCTTTACCCTAACAAAAACTATAAATGATATATTGGAAGTTACTGCTAATACAACACTGTCTAGTAAGGGGACATCAAAAATGATGGGGATGGATGTTTCTCAAAATCTTACAGGAACACGAACTTCTGTTATGTCTTACAATAAATTAAGTAGCATACTAACCTCAGCCACACAAGCAATAGACTTAAAAGGAACAGCTGAAGTAATGGGCAATAACTTGCCGCTTAATACCAGTGGAACTGCAACAATTACGGTACAATAGAACTCATTCTATTATCAATTTATTGGGCTTAAATTGTTTTTTTACAAACAATTTAAGCTAATAGTAATCTTAAAATGTATTATTAGCAACGATGTTAACATAGGTTTATTTTTTTATAAATATGCTTCAACATCAAAATGCTACTTTTGCGGACTTTGTTGCCAATGTGGCATCTAGGTTCATAAAAAGAAATAATTATTATGGCAGACATTTTTGAGAAGTTAATTAAGAACCAAGGTCCGCTTGGTCAGCACAGAGAAAGGGCGCACGGGTACTTTGCTTTTCCAAAATTAGATGGTGAGATTGGAAACAGAATGGTTTTCCGTGGGAAGGAAATGATAGTTTGGAGCTTAAATAACTACCTAGGATTGGCTAACCACCCCGAAGTAAGAAAAGCAGACACAGATGCTACAGCAGAATATGGACTTGCTACACCAATGGGTGCTAGGATGATGAGTGGAAATAGTAATTACCATGAACAATTAGAAGTTGAGTTGGCTGCTTTTGAAGATAAGGAAGATGCTATTTTGATGAACTATGGATACCAAGGTATCATGAGTACAATAGATGCGCTTTGTGGAAGGCACGATGTTATTGTGTATGATGCCGAGAGCCACGCATGTATAATTGATGGTTTGCGTTTGCACCCAGGACATAGATATGTATTTAAACATAATGATCTTGAAGATTGTGAAAAACAACTAGAACGTGCTACAGCTTTGATAGAAAAGCAAAATGCAGGTGGTATCTTAGTGATAACTGAAGGGGTGTTTGGTATGGCTGGTGACCAAGGCAAACTGAAAGAGATTGTAGAGCTAAAAAGTAAATTCGACTTTAGATTATTGGTTGATGATGCACACGGTTTTGGCACTTTGGGAGAGAAAGGTGCAGGTGCTGGCGAAGCACAAGGTTGTCAAGATAGAATAGATCTTTATTTTAGCACTTTTGCAAAATCTATGGCAAGCATTGGGGCATTTATGGCTGGCCCGAAAGTGATTATAGATTTTATTAGGTATAATATCCGCTCGCAAATATTTGCTAAAAGCCTTCCAATGCCGTTTGTAATTGGTAATCTTAAGAGATTAGAATTATTAAAGACTAAGCCAGAATTGAAAAATAAATTATGGGCTAATGCTTTAAAGCTTCAAGAGGGATTAAAAGAGCGTGGCTTTGATATAGGAAAGACTGATAGTGTGGTTACCCCAATTTATATGAAAGGTGGCGTACCTGAAGCTACCGCAATGGTGATGGACTTAAGAGAAAACTATCATATTTTCTGCTCTATTGTAGTATATCCTGTTATCCCGAAAGGACATATTATTTATCGACTAATTCCTACTGCTGTTCATACAGATGAAGATATTGAAGAAACATTAAAGGCTTTTACAGAAACAAAAGAGAAGTTGGATGCTGGGGCTTATAAGGTAGAGCTAATACCTGATATGGCGGGATAAGGGGTGTAAGTTATGAGATATGAATTGTTAGCATAGTTTGAATATTCAATAATTATAAAAAAAAGCATCTTTCATTTGAGAAAGATGCTTTTTTTTGCTTATTAACTGTTACAACCCATAACTCATATCTCATAACTAACTTATTTTTAGCTTCGGTTTAAACTTATCCCACAATTGGTGGGCATCGGGGGAAAGTCTGAATGTGAAAATCCCTGCTATCATTATGCCTGAAAAGATAAAAAGCTTTACCAATATAGCTTCCCATCTAACAAAGAAACCGCCTGTAAAGTAAGCAATTCCAAATGCGGCGGCAGTTAATAAAAGACTTATTACTGTTTTACCATCAAAAGGTTGCATGTTGAACTTGCGGCGTATAAACTCAAATCGTATATAATTATATACCCCCATAGATATTAACTGCGCATAAGCAGAGCCAATAATGCCAAATTCTTTTATTAGAAAATAGTTGGTAGGGAGTATTAGAACGATCATCACCAAACCACTAAAGAAATCGAAACGCCAATATGGGGAAGTTAATATCACCATTCCGTTTACCCCAGTGCCTGCATCTATTATACGTACAATGCCCAGTATTATCATTGCATCAATCCCCGATAAATAGCTTGCTTTTAGGTTAAAGGCGTGTATTGTGCCAGATGCATTCAGTACTACATTGCCGTATATAAAAAGGCTCGCCAATAACATATTTATACAGCTTCTTGTATAAATCCTGTTTACTTCTGCTAAGTTTTTATCTTTCCACGCTTGCGATAAAACACCTACACTTATGGCTTGAAGACTACGTTGTGGTACTTGAACAAGGTTTGCCATGTATTGTGCAAGGGTAAATATAGCCGCGGCACCAATATTTACCAAGCCGCCTATCAATATTCCATCTACAGTTTGCCCCAGTGCTGTTATCACTACACCACTAAACATAAGACCTTGCATCCAGACCATTTTCTTCCAAAACTTCTTCGTTACCCTACTAACCTTGAAGCATAGGTAAAACTTTTTCTGTCTAACAATATAAATAAGAAGTATCAGGAATATAGCTAAGTATAAGCCAGAGAACAGATAAATAAACCAAGAGAAGCTTACTATTTTAAAATAAAATAATGCTATCAATACCGACGTAAATATTCTCAATAAAGTCTCCTTTAGGAAGTTTGTTACTATTGTTTTTTGTAATACCCATGCCAATGCTTCCAGTACGGTAAACATTAGTAAGCCAAAGCCAAAAGGAAATACCCAGAAATAATAATCGAGAAATAGCTGCGACCCTCTGCTAAACTTTCTAATCATAAAGGGTTGGTAGATAATGCCAATGCCTACAATCATTATAAAACCTATCAGTGCGGCACACAAAACCCATGTAACCAAATCATTTTCGTGGTCGGGCAGATTGTCTTTATAGTAAGGATAAAACTTGTAGATAACCGATATTGCCCCC
Organism: Chitinophagaceae bacterium; assembly: GCA_025359725.1. Taxonomy (GTDB): domain Bacteria; phylum Bacteroidota; class Bacteroidia; order Chitinophagales; family Chitinophagaceae; genus Parasediminibacterium. Next base: position 14,855 of record JANYEX010000010.1, read on the forward strand.
AAACTAGCAAAAGCATAGATATTGGTAGAGAAATCGAAAAACAAACGAGTCAGTCCAAACTGGGCTTCGGTAAATGTTCCATTCTTGGTATATAGATAAATATTTATTGCCCCGATTATAAAACCGATATACAAAAGAAGGCTTGATGTAATTGCTTGTTTTCTAATATTAGCCATGATGCACTATCCTTTTCCCTAGCCTGAATGTGTAGGGGTAATGGGTGTAAAAGTAGTGGTTGCAGCTTATTTAGCTATAGTATTATTTGGGGATATACTTTTACTAAGAATTCCCTTGTAAACAATGGCAGAAATCTGATTGATAACTTTAGATAGTTGCTTGCTGTCGTTTCCTTTGGTCATTATGGTTATGTTATAAGGGAAATTATTTACGTAAATAATAGATGACTCGTGTAATTCCTTTTCTGTAGAATCGTTGGTTACTGCAAAGTCCCTCGCCATTTTTACATAGGATGGAATCCCTGTTTCATCAGTCCTATTAAGTGTTTCGCTACTACACAATAGCTTAGTAGCATATTCCGAGTTATTAATGGTTAAGTAAGTGGCATTGTACAGTGTTCGCATAAATAAAGAAAAATCTTCGGCAGATATAGTGCTTGCTTCCGATAAATTTTCGGGAGCAGCAAAACCAAGGTCTGTAAAGGTTTTCTTAAAAGCTTTTTTGTCTATGTTTTCGTACAACAGCCTAGTCGCTTCCTCGTCTCTGTTTACTACCATGTATTCCAACAACTTTTTTAGCGAATATTTATTTCCTACTTCTATCCTTTCCCCTTTTCTTAGTATGCTTGTAGTTTCGGCAGTAGCATGAGAAAACAAAACTTCTTTGTCCAGATAGCCTTCATTATCTTCATCCATATGTAGGTATGTTATCATCAATGGTACATTCATCAATGCACTAGATTTATATTTTTCGTCTTCGTTTATTGCCATGAAATCCCCCTCATTAAAATCTCTGGCATAAACAGAGGCGGAAGAAAGTTTTCCAGAAATCTTGGCGGCATTGATAATATACTCCACTTGTTGTTTCATAGGTATAAAAGCCCCCGACTCACAGTTTTTATCCACGTACAGTAGTGGTTTTATATAGTTGTAACCGCTCAAACGCCTTATGTTATAGTCGCAAGAAAATGTTGGGGCAGGCACATCCGCGTAGTATTCTTTTTTATATTCATTTCTTAAATGGAGGTAACTAAAGGTAATTAGAAATGTGCAGCCCATGGATACAGCTAGCAGAAATAGCATGTATAAAACGGGTACTTTATATGTAAGAATGTTTTTCATATAACTAAAATGTGTAGGGGTGCTGCTGCGAAATTAGGGTTTATAAAAATATAATCAGTTTATCGCATGTATTTTAATCTTTATTAAATGAGTTGAGTAATAATTGGTTATTTGATTTTCGCTTTAATCTTCAAATCATTCCGATGTGCAGCCTCTCAGCATAAGGATAAAATGTGAATTATATAATGAGACGCTGATTTGGTAACTTTTGGGAAGTTGCTAAATCTTAGCTCAATCCACTATAATGAGATTAAGGAACGAAGTAGTCAGCTAAAGAGTTAGATAGGATTTTATAAAGATGTTTTTGAAGATTTACACGCCAGTTTTCATGAAACTTGGTGAATCTATACTCAACACACAACGAGGTTTGCTAAAAAAAGCACCAATAATTTAACACATAGGCACAACAGACACATAAGAAAAATAAAAAAATATCGAATTGTAAAGGATAAGATTGCGGAAGAAAAGCTACTTGGATATAAATGATTTTGTCATGAAAATCTGCTGTGCTTTGCACAACTTTAAAATGCAATACAGTTTCTAAATTAGATAATGTCTAATAAAGTCGTTACCCGTGGCAAAACAACTGTTTTATCACTTTTAGAAAGAAAATATTGTAAGCAGTGTAATAATACTAGGGTAAAAAAGAAGTTTTTTGAGGAATGGGAATAGTATTAAAGAAGGTGACCAATAAAAGAAAGGGTAAAATTAATATACGGTAGCGTACACATTAATGATAAGAATGGCTATATCTAAATCATGACGCACGGCATCTATCGTTTCACCAAATAAGTAATCTTTCAACCCCCTATGCCTGTGTGCACCCACAATCAGCATATCGGCATCCGCATCTTGAACCAATCTTACAATCTCTTTTACACGGTTTCTGTAACCCAATTGGGTAGTTACTTTATAGCCTAAAGCCGTTAATTGGTTGGCATAGGTTTCTAATCGTAGCCTGTCTTTTTGCGTTTCGGCATCATCACTAGAAGCACCGAGATAATTAGCCGATACACTCTCAATTATATGCAAAAGGGTGTAGTTGGCATCTTTTCCGCCTTGCCCAATAGCTTCTGCTATTAATCGTCCATCATTGTTGCTAAAGTCTAATGCCACCGCAATATTCTTTATTGGGCGAATGTTTAGGTTGTCTAACGGCAAGGCTTCTGGGTGCATATCTATACTGTGGCGAAGGCGTCGTTGTTGTATCAAAGGGATGATTGTCATAGCCACAAAAAGCCATGTAAACACAATTGCTGCAATACTCACTACGAGTTTTGCCAATAAATGCCCATCCTCATTATACACTTCTAGCATCTTTCCCGCCATAAGCTGAACGTTTAGATAAACAAGTATAATGGCTATAAGCCAAGCAACTATCTTCATTCGCAGATTGATGGCAAGTTCGCCCATTGTTGACTTATCACTTACAAAATGAATAAGTGGAATGATGGCAAAACCAAGTTGCAGGCTTAAGATTACCTGACTAAAAACCAATAAATCATCCACCTTAGCATCACCATAAACATAGATAACAAACACGGCGGGAAGAATTGCCAATAGGCGGGTAATAATTCTTCTTAGCAATGGGTCTATACGCAAACTAAGGTAGCCTTCCATCACTATTTGCCCAGCAAGTGTACCTGTAATAGTGGAGCTCTGACCTGAGGCAATTAAAGCAATAGCAAAGATGGTAGGGGCAATTTTTCTACCTAAAAGCGGACTTAATAAGCGATACGCATCTTCTATGCGGGCAATACCTGTATGCCCTGTAGTATAAAAAACACTAGCAGCCAGAATAAGGATGGCAGCATTAACAAGGAAAGCACCGTTTAGGGCAATAAAACTATCAATGAAGTTATACTTCAATGCCCTTCTTACGCCTGCCCATCCCGTTCTTATCTTACGCGTTTGTACTAATGCTGAATGTAAATAAAGGTTGTGCGGCATTACGGTGGCACCAATAATACCCACTGCAATATATAATGAATCTTTGTTTAGGCGGGTAGGGATAAAGCCTTTTATGGCTTCGCCAAGATTAGGTTTTGCGAATATTAGTTCAACCAAAAAGGACAGGGCGATGATAGAAACCAAGCCAACGATGAAAGCCTCTAACTTACGAATGCCTAGTTTTTGTAGCCACATAAGTAGGAACGTGTCTAAAACTGTGATAGATACGCCCCATATCAGCGGAAGTCCTGTTAATAGATTTATACCTATTGCCATGCCTAATATCTCAGCTAAATCACAAGCGGCAATGGCTAGTTCTGCTAGCATATACAGACAGAAATTAATACCGGGCGGATATATTTCCCTGCTAGCTTGAGCCAAGTCTTTTCGGCGAACAATCCCTAGTCTTGCACTAAGATTTTGTAGGATCAATGCCATAAAGTTACTCATCAGCAATACCCATATCAATCGATAGCCAAACTGAGCACCACCTTGTAAGTCGGTCGCCCAGTTGCCTGGATCCATATAGCCAACACTAACCAAATAGGCAGGGCCAAAGTAGGCAAGTATCCTTCCAAAACCTTTGCGTGATTGTGTGTCAACCGATGAGTTTACTTCGCCTAAAGAAGAATCGGGTTTAACAAATGATTTATTCATAGTTATTTTTCGATTACTATAGTTACAAATAATGCCAATGCCACTTCTCTGCTGATGGTGAAAGTGTGGGTGTGGTTGGTTTCTATCTCGAGAGAATTATCAAAGGAAAACTTTCTTTTGACACTGATAAATGTACCGATGGCAATATCCTTATGAGTTAATAACTCTAATAACTCTGAGGATTGACTACCTACCGCACTTACTTTAGATATGCTACCAATAGGTAAATCGACCAAGTTAATTTGGGATTGCAATACTATCTTGCCATTGCTGTCGGGTATTGGATCGCCATGTGGGTCAAACTTTGGATGCCCTAAAAAGCTATCTAACCTTTCTACCAAAAGGGGGCTACTAATGTGTTCCAGTTCTTCGGCAATGGGGTGTACCTCATCCCAACGGAAGTTTAGTTTCTCTACCAAAAAGAATTCCCAAAGGCGGTGTTTGCGTACAATTCCTAAGGCAATCTTTTCTCCTTCATTGCTTAATGAAAACCCTTTATATTTTTCGTAATTGAGTACTTGCTTCGAGTTAAGCCTTTTCAGCATGTCGGTAACAGAAGCCGCCTTGGTATTTAGTTTTGCTGCAACCTCGTTGGTACCTACAGTAGCATCCTCCGACTGTTGCAAATGATAAATAGTCTTTATATAGTTCTCTTCTGTAGTAGATAAGTTACCCATGCTGAAATAATATTTTAGGTAAATCTAAATTATTATTTCAAAGAAAAGAAAATAGTTTTTAGGAATTAGGAATTAGTTATGAAATATGTGTTTAAAAAAGCCCTTGAAGTTAATTCTTCAAGGGCTTTTTCTTTTCCTTAATAGGGAGAAACGGTTATCGCAAGTACGCAACCAAACTTGCAATTACCATTCCGCCCGTTTACTAACGACTAACAACTAATAACTACCACTAAGCTGTTACTGTTATAGAAAATACCAAACTTACAATACCTACTACTTCATCGTTTACAATAAACCAAGCCCTATATTGACGGGTTTCTGCTTGCCCTGCCACAAGGTTGGGGCTGTTATCCACAAAAGTTGATTTATTGGCGG
>JANYEX010000125.1 GCA_025359725.1 Chitinophagaceae bacterium
CTACCATCCTTATGATTAAGGTTAACACCATAAGGTGGATTCCCCACTACCACATCAAACCCCAAAAATTTACCTTCATCATCCAATACCTCAGGAAACTCAAACCGCCATTCGAAAGCTCCTTTATAAATAGCATTTGTCTTTACTTCTTCCAGTTCAGTTTCCAATGTTTTCACCTCTGATTCTAGCTTCTTCTTTTCTTCGGTGGCATCTTTCTTTTTCCCTTTGCCATAGTGCGCATCATCCTCAAACATCATATTGCCCGAGAAGCGATAATACAAATCATACAAAAGCTTATCTAGTTTTTTCTTCTTGGGATCACTCAATCTTATCTGCGTTACAATATCCGTTTTAATGCCGTTTATTATTTTTTGCAGTTCCCGTTTTGCATCCCTATTCCGCTCATTCTTGTATTTCGTTACAAATTCACGGTATTCTTTTACGGTATATTTAATGCTTTTTAAAGACTGGGTAAGGTCAGCATCCAAAGCGAATCTGCTCAACAAACTATTGCCACACTTAATGTTGATGTCAATATTGGGTAGGGTTTCTAGTTGGGAATAGCCTGTTTCTTCTTTATAATAAGCATTCTTCAAGAGTTCAATCCACAACCTAAGCCTACAAATCTTTACGCTATTGGGGTTGATGTCCACCCCAAACAAACAGTTTTCTATCAGTTGTTGCTTCTCGTGAAAGAGAGTTTTTTGTAGTGTTTGAATTTGTGTACTTATAGGCTTTGCATCTTTAATTTCATAACTTAAGTCCCGACCCCTACTGTCATTAATTATTAATTCATCATTTTCTATCTCAATCTCACAATCCCTAATGTAGTTTCCCTTTTCATCCGATAGGATACCAAAATCTGCCTTTGTCTTTATCAGTTCATTCAATGCAGATACTAAGAAGTGACCACTACCAACAGCAGGGTCGCAGATACGCAACGAGTTTACAATCTTATTTAATCGTAGTATGTCTTCATTCTTGTAAAAACGATTACAGTAGTTTCTAATATCCTCATAGCTATCAAACATCGGTTCACCCACAGGTGCTATTGCTTCATTAAACTTCTGCACCACTGCTTGCCTAATACTTTGGCGGCACATATACATAGTAATAAAGCCTGGCGTAAAAATGCTACCATCCTTATACCCATTTATCTTCTCGAATATCTTACCCAATACCGAGGCATTTATCAAATCTTTGCTTTCTTCTTGTATATCTTCCTTGCCCTCACTAGCAAAGTCGTAAGCATCCAAAAAGGCAAACAGGTATTGCAGCGTGGGTAGCTTTTTGGCTTTCTTTTTAACGTCTTTTAGTACCGTTGTGCCAAACAATTCTAGCTCTCCACTATTATCCAGCACATTTATCTTGATGGTATGGTCTTCTAGTTCACTTATCTCAAACAGCGAACTATTTAGGTAAGGTACTCTGGCATATTTCTTAGCCAATGCCTCTGCCCTATCATTCACATTTACTGCCAATACTTTATGGAACAACTTAAATAATTCATCGTAGTCGTTGATTGTTTCGCTATTCAAGAACCTGTAACCCCCTCTTACTCCCCCTTCAGGGGGCTGGGGGGCGTGATAAGTGGTTAACTGACCTTCTAACAATTTAAGAAAAAGGATACGGTTCATCCAAGTAATGCAAAGCTCCAAAGCCACATTAAAGATACGTTCGGGCTGTGTGGCACCATACAAACTAGCATCGGGCAGGCGGTGCAATACATCTTCGGTAGCAATGGCATCAATGGTTGTTTCCAACAGGGAAGCCTCGTGCCTATTCTCTTTTTTCCTACGGATAATATTCTTTCCACCTTCTTTCACCTCTTCCAAGCCAATAATGTGCAAGAGTTCCTTGTAGAACTTCTCGTTGAGCGAGTTGCTATCATTCGGCGAAGCAATCTTCAATAAATGCTGTGGGGATAATATCTTGAACAAGGAAATCAGTTCCCTATCATCTTCCTTTTTATTGTTGCGTAGTATGGCATCATACGCTATGATATTAAAATAAACACAAGGTATTTCAGCATTCAACTTTGCAAGTACCTTGCCCACTTCCTCGTAAAAGAAAGGGTTGTCCTTCTTGTCCGCCACCTTGTTTTCATAGAGTTTTTTAATGGCAGTGTTGCGATAGATGTGCTTATCAAACCAGTTGGCATCTATGATGTACCACTCGTTTATGTTGGTGATAACCAGTTGCTTTAGTTCGTTGTTTTCATTGGCAATACGCTCATGCAGGTAATACAAAACCACCTCGTGCAAAGCCTTTTTGTTGGCATTTTCTTGGGTAATCATTTCCCCTTTGTTCGATGGGCGTTTTGCTTCTATAATCACCCCCACCTTAGTACTCGTGGTTTTGCCAAGGTGAATCACTAAGTCCTTTTTATCCTTAGTGTTGATGGCATTGGTATCCTTATAATAGGTATCACGCAAAAAGTCGCGGATGTCATTTTTTAGGTGTTCTTCCGATTCATCGGTGGGTAAATCTTCAATCACCTTTATCTTATCCAGTAAGGAAATGAGGTTAGTCTTGAAGGCATCTATCTCTTTCCTCAAAGGCTTTTGTTTCAAGAAAGGCTTTAGTGCTTGTTTGGGCGATTGTATGGATAGCATCATTTATTTGCCATTAATTTTTCGATGGCTGTAAAGATGCGAATAAAATGGGTTTATTAATATTTCTATTTTTTATTCCATACCTACGGCACTAAACCCATTGTATTATTGGTTTGCTACCAATATTTCGTGCCGATGGCACTGGTAGAAATTAATTTGGGACAAACAAAGGGCAATAGCTTTTAGGCTACGAGGCTTGCGCAAAATAGGCGTAAAGAAGTAGTCGTAAGTAGTAAGTAATAAGTGATAAGTCAAGAATTAGGAAATAAGGCCACGCGTCTTCGGCATAATAGGCGTAAAGAAGAAGTCGTAAGTAGTAAGTAATAATTGGTAAGTCAAGAATTAGGAAACAAGACGACGAGGCTTACGCAAAATAGACCTAAAGAAGAAGTCGTAAGTAGTAAGTCGTAAGTGGTAAGTCAAGAATTAGGAAATAAGTCAACGAGGCTTGCGCAAAATAGACCGAAGCGTAGCTGTATTTTGCCGAAGCCTCTTACTCTACAATAAACGGCTTATTTGTTTTTGATTAAATGCTTTACAGGGGCATCCTTTATAAACTGTGTGAGGTAAACATCGAAAATCAGCCTGTCAGACTGA
>JANYEX010000187.1 GCA_025359725.1 Chitinophagaceae bacterium
GGAGAAAGCTTCCGTATGAGTATTTGAAGTGTAATAGCTTCTCTGACTTTTGGAAATCATATAACTGCCTACCGACTGAAACACACAAGAAGGTGGGGAAGGAAACTGGTGAAACGGCACATATTGAAAGATTGAACGACACTATCAGACAACGCTTTAGCAGAATGGTGTGCAAAAGCCTGTCCTTTTCAAAAAAAGAATATATGCTCAACCTCCACTTTAAATTGTGGGCTTACTGCTATAACGTAAATATCAAAAAATGAATCAACTATATTATAACACTACCAAAATAATTTATAAAAATGAAAAGAGTTTTACTGGTTGCCTGCTTCTTCTGTTCTCTAATTTACTTGTCTGCCCAACAAGATACCCTAGTAGATAAAATGTTTGTGAGGCATAATCAGGTTGTTTTATGCAACAAAGGATTTATCCGTAACAACAGAATTTATCCTTTTGTAGAATTGCAGAATAAACTTTTGGCTAACCTCGAAGCTTACAAGGAATATCAAAAATATCAGTCGGGCAAATTCTTTGATGCATTTCCTGGGTATCTTATTCTAGCAGGAATAATAGGCGGGGTAGCTACGCTGAATAGTGATAATAATTTGAGTGGTAAAATAGTGCTTGGGTCAATATAGGCAGCACTGCTTACTATCCCCTTTGAGCATAGAGGCAAACATCTGAATAAAGCTATCGAGATTTATAATAAACAGTACTGACAATTGTTTTAAAAGTTAGTATTCTAAAAAGTATATCAATTGAAACCTCAATCGGTCACGCTAATAGTAAGTGCACTTTTCGTTTTTATTTGTTGTAGTAGCTTCTGCCAATCCAAAGTAGATTCTTTAAACAATCCTTTTGGTAGTGCTGGCAATTGTATTGGTAAAAGTTTATTGGTAAATTGTTTCATATCGGAAGTAGGTTCGCCATGGAAAGAGGAAGAGAAAGTGCCGATTCTACTAAAGGAAAGTCTAGGGATTGAATGGCTTAAAACGCAAGGAATCACATGGGGCGTGCCAGCATTGTCGTTCGAAACAATTAATTTGAACGATAGAAAAGATATAGTAATAGCGAATATTCCAAATCCAGACAACACGAGCAGAATTCATGCTTGGATTGCGGAATATGTGCTACATGCAGCAGGCTATGAAGATATTTATCCTTTGTATGATTCATTAAAAAAGAAATATAATGTAGATAATGTGTTGTTTTTGTTCTTTGCAAATAAGTCCGGACACGATTTTGCGCAATCAACATCTACAAGAATTGTAAGTTTTAATAGAGAGAATTTTGTAGAAGGAACACTTGTTTACAAACTTTATTGGGATACTGGCAAAGATTTATGTAAGGGTACAATCATGCACGAGATGTTACACTTGTATGGTGCCTGGGATATGTATAAGCCCAGCCCTAATGAAGTTGAGGATAGGATTACTTCTCTTTATAAAAATAGTGTAATGCTGCATGATAGAAGAGATAATCTCTCATATATGCTAATTGATCCATTGACGGCATGGTGCATTGGCTGGAGTAAAAACTACTATGATTGGTTCGAGATATTTAGGAAGAGAAAGAAATAAATAGTCCTAAGCAAATAGCTAATAACCTATAATTCATAACTCATATCTACTATCTATTTCCAAAAGACTGTTATATTTGGCACTCATCAGCAAGAAATGAAAAAGAAGATTGCATTGGTTACGGGCGGTTATAGCGGCGAGGCAGAGATAAGCTATAAAAGTGCCATTACGGTAGGGAATAACATTGATACCGATAAGTTTGATTACTATAAGATAGATATTACCCCCACCAAATGGAGTTATATAACCGAGGGTGGCGAACGATGGGCGGTGGATAGATCGGACTTTACGGTTACCGATGACACAGGGCAAAAGATAACCTTTGATGCAGTGTTGCTTTGCATTCATGGCACACCCGGCGAGGATGGTAAGCTGCAAGGATATTTTGATATGCTGAACCTTCCCTACACCAGTTGCGATGCCGCCACTAGTGCACTTACCTTTAACAAGCGATATACAGTTGCAGTTGCTGCTTTTGGTGGTATAAATGTTGCCAAGAGTTTACACCTGTTTAAGCATACCCCCGTTTTGGTAGATGAGATATTGGCGGGTTTGAAACTGCCCGTATTTGTAAAGCCTAACAATGGTGGTAGTAGCTTGGGTATCAGCAAGGTGAACGTAAAAGAGGAATTGGCAGAGGCACTAGACAAAGCTTTTGGCGTTGATGACCAAGTTTTGGTAGAAGAATTCATAAAAGGGAGAGAATTTACCATTGGCGTGTTTAAAAGCAAAGGACATATCGTTACTTTGCCCATTACTGAGATAGTTACGAAGAAAGAATTTTTTGATTACGAGGCAAAGTACCAGGGATTAAGCGAAGAGATTACACCTGCACTATTGGATGCTAGCAGTGCAAACGCTATTAGTGTGGCTGCATTGAAGGCGTATCAATTATTGAATTGTAGGGGTGTAGTGAGGATAGACTTTATACTGAACGAGGCAGATAACCAACCTTATATGCTAGAAGTAAATACTGTGCCCGGGCAGAGTGCAGCAAGCATTATACCCCAGCAGGTAAAAGCAATGGGTTGGAGCTTGAAAGATTTTTATACAGCAATAATAGAAGAGGCAACATAGTGATTAATGATTAACGTTTAGTGATTAATACTAGACGTAATCATTGATCATTAATCACTAATCACTAATCACTAAATAACGTGTTTAAGTTCATTACATCAAAGCCTTTGTGGGTTAATATAACTGTGGCGTTATTATCAACGACTGTACTTGTATTGTTTTTCTTTGTCAGTCTGGGTTGGATTACTGGTCATGGCAAGTATGACAAAGTCCCCAATATAGTGGGGCAGAATGTATATGCTGCCATCAATACGCTTGAAGCGCAAGGCTTTAAGGTAGAGGTAACAGATTCTGTGTTTACTACTGCCGTTCCGGGGCTAACCATTATGAAGCAAATACCAGATGGTGATGCTTTGGTAAAGCATGGTCGTATTGTTTTCCTTACGGTAAATAGGTCTGTTCCGCCAAAGATAGAGATGCCTAGTCTTATTGGTTTCTCGTTTAAGAGTGCCGCACTTTATTTGCAAAGTATGGGCTTGCAATTGGGCGATACTACTTACCGTCAAGACTTTGCTAAGAATGCTGTATTAGAACAGTTGTTTAATAATGAGCCAATAAACCCTGGTACGCAGATTTCTATTGGCAGCAAGATTAGTTTTGTATTGGGAAGCGGGATTGGTGATAGTGCCATGAATATGCCCGATGTAGTTGGATTAACCTTGCAAGCAGCCAGAACTAAACTTAGTATTGTAAACCTTGGTGTAGGTACAGTTGTTTCTGTAGGCGAGGTGACAGATACATTGAATGCGTTTGTGGTAAGACAAAACCCCGCCATCTTTAGCGAGGCAATAGCTGGGCAGAAAACAATAAATAAGGTAAGGCAAGGTACTACAGTCGATTTATATATTAGTACCACACCGCCAGTAAAAGATAGTACAAACACGTATCCACAATAAATAATAAAGAGAATGAAAGAGATTACAGTAGAACAATTAAAGGCAAGAATTGATTCAGGCGAAAAGATAAACCTGATAGATGTACGCGAACCCGCCGAGTACCAAGAATATAACATTGGTGCTATATTGATACCATTGGGTAATATCCAGGCAATGGCAATTGATGAACTAGAAGATTTGCGTGACCAAGAAATAATTATTCATTGCCGTAGTGGCAAGAGAAGCCAGACGGCTTGTATGTTGCTAGAACAATACGGATTTACCAATACTACCAATGTCATCGGTGGTGTATTGGCATGGCAAGAGAAGTTTGGAAGTTAGATTTTAGATAGTAGATAGTAATTACTCAACATCATATATGAGATATACTATCTCATATCTAAAGAAAAGAGGGCTGCATACATGGTGTCGGTCCTCTTTTCGTATCCCGCAAGTAAGGATTTAGATAGAAGAGAAAGGTAAGGAATTTTTTTTTGTATAAAGGATACTATTTCTTCGTTCTCTGCATTAAATACTGAACAGGTAATGTACAAAAAGTATCCATTGGGGGCAAGATGGTTCATTGAATTGGTTACTATCTTCTTTTGTAACTGACTATATTTATGGATAGATTCCTTTTTAAAATGCAATAAGTTTTCTGGAGTTCGTCCCCATGTCCCACTGCCACTACACGGAGCATCACAGATGATTAGATCAAACTTAGCTCCATTCAATTCTATAATGGGCTTAGTTAAATCAGCAATAAGTGTTCTATACCTACTGATCCCCGCACCATCAAAGCGTTTCCTTAGGTTATGGATAATAGACTGTCTTACATCACTAACAGTAAGGTCTATATTACCCAAAGCATCTATTGCCAAAATAGACTTACCACCGCTAGCAGCGCAACAATCCCAAACTTTAAAGGGCTTCTTACTGATTACCACTTGCCTTAAGAACTCACCCACTTGTTGGGATGAATAGTCTTGAATAACCACTTCCTTATCTATGTCCAAGACTGTATTAATAGCTGTAGAGTTGCCAAGTTCTAAGCAAGTTTCAGTAATAGCATTATATACTATCCCCTCCTTATCAAGCTTATCCTTTACCTTTTTGTTAAAGCATGGCCTAATTCGTATAAAGAGGTTCGGTTGGATTAAATGAGAAAAGGCAAAAGAATTCTTATCAATTGACTCATCAACCTCATCAATTAAAGGGAATATGCTAGACTGATTAAAGCTTCTTAGTAAAGCAACTTTCTCACTTAAAGGTAAGCTAATCTGTTCGTTCCATTCTGGTTTTAGGAGCTTTAATAACTCAGACGGTTCTTCTCTACAAAGAAATAAAGCTATTGCAATTCTTTCATCAGTAGTTACTTCTACGGCTTTGCCTAATCTGTAGTACTGATACACAATAGAAGAAACTTCGCGCCTGTCCCTGCTACCCATTTGTTTGCGAGCAACGAAGAATTGTTTGAGGTAGGTAGCCATAGGTACATCGCCTTTATAGCTTGCAATAACTTCGTTAGCTGTATTCAAATAAGAATAATATCTACTCATTCAATCAATATAAAAGATAAAATAAAAGCGGCTAACCTTTTACAAAGATTAGCCGCTTTCCTTATTCAAAAAACAAGTTATTGTTTATTACTTTCCTTGAGGCATTCCTTGTAGCATTGCGGGATTTGGTTTAGGAGCTGCTGGCGGTGGTGCAACAGCTACATCAGTTACTTCAATGTCAAATACTAAATTGGTAAATGGCTTGATACTTCCACCAGCACCTTGCTGACCGTAGCCAAGCATTGCAGGAACCAATATCTTACCTTTTCCGCCCTTACCGAAGAAACGTAATCCTTCGTCCCAACCTTGAATAACCTTTCTTGCACCTACAACAACCTTAAATGGTGCAGCACCTGGCTTATCCATATTGCTATCAAATACTTTTCCGTCTTCAGTATATCCTTTGTATAATACTGTTGCTTCTTTACCGCTATCAGCTTTGTTCGTAAGGTCGCCAGCATTATCTATAGCTACGTAAGCACCGTTTGGTGTAGCTTGAACTTTCAAACCTTTTGCAGCAGCATAGGCATCTAGCTCTTTTATTTCTCTATTCTTTTCTGCGTCAACTTCTTTTTTGTAGTCAGCACCAACTATTTGCTCGTTATCAAACACAGCAACAATCTTTACCCTTCCCTTTATAACACCACCCTTATTAAAAGTTTTGTTATATTCAGGAATCATTCCCAAATTTTTAAGTGTATCAATGCTTAAAGTAAATGTGATGCTATCGCCAGCAGCACATTTAGGTAATACTTCTGTAAAGTTATATTTACCTAATTGGGTAGAATCATAACGCATATAAGCTGGAATATGACCATAAGAACTATTCAATATAGAATCGTTGCTACCAACCATAAACAAGATATTAAACTTGATAAACTGTCCATTCTTCAAGAGGGCAGTGCTTCCGCCTTTTGTTATCTTGTAAGGCATGCCAGTCTTTGTTTTGTCGAATTGGTTGCAGCTTGCCATCAATAGAGCGAATGCCAGAACTGTTGTTAATTGTTTCATTCTTTCTTTTTTTAATTTAAATGATGTTTCTTTTTTTGAATTTTAAAAGAAACGGTTAATGTAATTCTTGTTTGTATGTAGGTAATAATTGTTTAAACTTGTTCATTGTTTCATCCACTGTTGCATCGCTTCTGCCACCTGCTGCGTTAAAATGACCGCCACCCTCAAAGTGTTTCCTAGCAAAAGTATTTACATCAAAGTCCCCTTTACTCCTAAAGCTCCATTTACGTTCTTCGTCCCTGTCTATAACTATAGCACCGAACTTGATGCCCAATATGGTCAGCAGGTAGTTGACTAATCCCTCTGTATCGCCAGTTTTGATGTTAAATCTTTTTAGATCCTGACTGTATATGTACATCACCGCAGTGTTATACTCATACAAAACCTCCATTCTGTTCAGCAAAGTAAAGCCCGTAAACCTCAATCGGTTCTCTAGCGAGGTGTCAAATATATTGCTATGTATCTCAGAATGTTCAAGTCCTAATTCTTTCAGGTGTGCCACCATGTAATGAACAGAGGCTGTGGTGGAAGGAAAACGGAAAGAGCCAGTATCTGTCATCACGCCAGTATAAAGGCATTTGGCAACATCAAGGTTAATCTTATCCTTATTGCCCGACTCTACAATAAAGTCATACACCATCTCGCAGGTACTGCTTTTGGTGGTTAAACTAATGCCGTAGTCGAAAGCTTCTACTTGTGGTTGTTGGTGATGGTCTATCAAGACTTTTATGCACTTAGCATCCGTTAAAGGTTGCTCCATGTTCTTGGTACGGTGCAGTATATTAAAGTCTAGACAAAAAATAATGTTTGCTTCGCTGATGATGCCTTGTGCCTTTTGTTTGTTAGCATCATAATTCAAAACCTTATCAACCCCAGGCATCCAATTGAGAAAGTCTGCCCAATTGGTAGGAGAAATAACGGTAACATTATGCCCTAATTGAACTAGGAAATGATATAGCCCCAAAGTACTGCCCATTGCATCGCCGTCGGGCTTTTGATGGCAAGTAACAACAATGTTTGAAGGGCTACTTAGTAAGGGAAAAAAGTTATTGACTGATTGCATATGAGGCGGCAAAATTGCAGGATTAGTATGACAATGGGAAATTTGATTTCTTTCCTATCAAAAGAAACTGTTAATACTACTCTTTTTTGTATCAGGGATAAAAGGATTCGTGATTTAAAAGATTTTTTTGATTGAAAATACAAGAACAATACAATGCTTTTTCGCTTCTTCACTCTGTATTCTCTGTACCTCTGTGGTATTTTTTTTTTATTTAAAGCAAAGCGAAGCAAATTATTGTTGCATATTATATTCTAAATTACTACCAAAAGCCTAAGTAGTTACTTTTGCGACAAATAATACGAGATGACATTAATAGAAGAACTGCGTTGGAGGGGTATGGTGCAGGATATAATGCCTGGCACAGAAGAGCAACTGAATAAGGAGATGACGAGTGCCTACATTGGTTTCGATCCTACATCCGATAGTTTACACATAGGTAGTTTGGTGCCTATATTGTTGTTGGTGCATTTACAAAAGGCTGGTCACAAACCCTTTGCCCTAGTGGGCGGTGCTACTGGTATGGTTGGCGACCCAAGCGGAAAAAGTGAAGAAAGAAACCTATTGAGCGAAGATATATTGCTGCATAATCAAGCTGGCGTTAAGAAACAACTAGAACGCTTTCTGGACTTTGACGCCTCCAAGCTGAACGCCGCAGAAATAGTGAACAACTACGATTGGTTTAAAGAAATAGACTTTTTAGGATTCATCAGAGATGTGGGTAAGCACATTACAGTGAACTATATGATGGGTAAAGACAGTGTGAAGAAAAGGATTGAGGGAGAGAGCGGCATCAGCTTTACAGAGTTTACCTACCAACTAATTCAGGGATATGATTTCTACTGGTTATATAAGAATAAGAATTGTAAACTTCAGATGGGTGGTAGCGACCAATGGGGAAATATCACTACAGGTACCGAATTAATCCGTAGAAAAGCTGGAGGGGAAGCTTTTGCATTTACTTGTCCGTTGGTTGCTAAGGCAGACGGCGGCAAATTTGGCAAGACAGAGAAAGGGAACATTTGGTTGGATGCAAAGAAAACGAGTCCATACCAGTTTTACCAGTTCTGGCTAAACGCTAGTGATGAAGATGCCAAGAAATGGATTAAACTATTCACACTTCTGTCAAAAGAAACTATTGAGGCATTGATTTCAGAACATGATGCCGCACCTCACCAAAGAAGCTTACAGAAGAAACTAGCAGAAGAACTAAGTGTATTTGTGCACAGTAGAGAAGATTATGATTTTGCAGTTAAGGCAAGTGAGATATTATTTAGTAACGATACGGCAGCAGTTTTACAATCGCTGAACGAAGAGCAATTATTGCAAGTTCTGGAAGGTGTACCAACAGTGAATATCAGCAAGGAACAGTTAACAGAAGGTTGCGACCTAATTTCTTTTTTAGCAGATACACAGATATTCCCAAGTAAAGGTGAAGCAAAGAAAATGTTACAGGCAGGGGGATTGGCGATAAATAAAGTAAAGGTTGGTGTTGAGAAAACAACCCTACTTGCCGAAGACCTCTTGCAAAACAAATATATGTTGGTACAAAAAGGAAAGAAGAATTATTATTTGGTGATTGTGGGGTAAAGAATAAACGGCCACAAAAGCACTAAGGCGGAAAGAAGAACAAAGAAAAGACAGCCCAATGGCAATAGACATCATTCCCTTTTTGGGATATCTTATTTTATTTTGTTTCCTGATTAATCTTATTCCCTTCTATAAAAAGTCGGGTATTTGGGGATGGTCATTGGTGTGTTTATTCTCGATAAAAGTGGCTGTCGGGGTTTTGTATGGGCTATACTTCAACCTTCCTTCGCAAAGAGCGGGGGCAGATACTTTGCGGTTTTACAGGGAAAGTATTCCCGAAACACAGCTACTATTGCATCAGCCTATCTTGTTTGTAAAATCACTTTTTATAAACAGTTACCAAGAAAGTAATGGATTGCTTGCCAGTGCCAGCTCTTATTGGAACGATCTAAAAGACAATATTATCATCAAACTGGTTGCAGTCTGTAATGTATTTACTCATAATAATTACTTTACCGATGTCATCTTCTTCAATTTTATATACCTCTTTGGGTTGGTGGCTTTTTATAGGGTGGTAAAATCTTATTGCAATGCCAATAAATATCTGCTGCTCTTCCCCATCTTTCTAATGCCTTCTTTTTTGTTCTGGGGTAGTGGTATTCATAAAGACGGTCTATTGTTTTCTGCTCTTGGAGTGGTACTATATTGTTTGAATGGGATTATTCGGAACAAGATAAAGACCAAGTATTTCATCGCTCTTATTATTTGCCTACCCATTCTCTTCTTCATAAAAATATACTTAGCTGTTTTCTTGGTACCTGCTTTTATTGCTTGGTGGCTTGCCAAAAGAAACCCACAACGGAAGCAGCTTTGTTTCATCGCCGTTTATTCGGGTTGTATCTTATTATTGGTTGTTCTTTCATTGTTGGGCGACCATTACAACATACTGAACTATGTGGTAGATAAGCAACACGCTTTTTTATTACTGAATGGCAACTCTGCCATCAAGGTGCCGCAGTTAAATCCTACGCTAATTAGTGCATTACATTATCTGCCAACGGCTATTGATATTGCTTTTATCAGACCACACATCTCTGAAATAAAAAATGCCGCTTATGCTTTAGCATTTGTAGAAACAGTAATGAATGCCCTGCTAATATTGGTTGCTTTATGGTTTATGAGCAAGCAAAAGACAATACCCACCTTCTTCCTGTTTTGTTTTTATTTCGCAATAAGCGTATTATTGCTCGATGGTTATACCGTTACTTTTACGGGAGCAATTGTTAGGTATCGCAGCTTAATGTTACCATTAACAATGGCTCCTATTGTTGGGATGATATCTTTTAAAAGAAGGCATAAGGGATAAGGTGCAAGGCATAAGTCTTCTCAAACTTACGACTTACCCCTCAAGATTTATTTATGAAACAATTATTTATAGTATTTGAGGGGATTGATGGTAGTGGCAAAAGCACCCAAGCTAAATTGTTGGCAGAGAAACTTATTGCCGCAGGACATAAAATTTATACCACTTTCGAGCCAACGGATAGCCCGATAGGGTCGATGATTAGGAATATCTTTAAGGGACGAATGAATGCTGATCATCAAACAATTGCTGCACTAAATGTTGCCGACAGGTTAGATCATTTGCATAATGAAATAAATGGGTTATTGAAAAAGAAGGCAGAGGGATATACCATCATTTGTGATAGATATTACTTTTCCTCTTATGCCTACCAAGGGGTGCACATGGATATGGATTGGGTAATTGCTGCTAATACCCTGAGTGCCGCTACCCTCAGGCCCGATGTAAATTTGTTTATAGATGTTGACCCCGAAGTTTCTATGCAACGCCTTAACAGTACGAGGGGAACTATAGAATTATACGAAACGCTCGACAACCTGAAGTTGGTGCGTACTAAATATGTGGAAGCATTTGAAAAACTAAAAGGTGAGGAAAAGGTTGTATCCATAAATGGCAACCAAACTGTTGCGGCCATTGCCGAAGATATTTGGAAGGAAGTAAGCTTTGAGTTGTAGGTTGTAAGTAGTAGGTAATAAGGTTTAAGTAGTACCTCTTATATTTTACCTATTACCTAACACTTATTACTTACCACCAAACACTTATTAATTATCACCTATTTCTTACTACCTATAATAAACCTTTCTTACCTAAAAGAATCATTGGGAGTGGTAACCTTTCATTCTTTTGTAGTAATCAACAGGTAAATTATGACGCAGCAATTAAATTATAAAAATCTTAGTGTGGCAGCCACTATTACCACTATTACTGGATTAATCTTGTTGGCTGCTTCGTTTCTTTTCAATAAAGAATCTTTCTTTTTATTGTTTAATCATGACTTTGGTGGGTATGCCGATGCCTTTTTTGCAGCATTTACGCATTTAGGCGAAACCATTCCTTGGGTGGCTGCCCTTGCCCTGATTCTATTATTTAAAAAGGATTTTTTTTGGTTGTTGTTGGCTTGTTTTTTTATATCAACGCTTTTTGTGCAAGGAATTAAAAACATACTGCCCGAGCAGCCCCGTCCTACCAAAGCTATTACGAGTACGTATCAAGTGCATACTGTAAAAGGAGTGGAATTACATAAAGAATTTAGTTTCCCTTCGGGTCATACGGCTACTGCCTTTACCGTTTTTTTTATTGCCTGCCTAGCCATAGATGCATGGTGGATACTGCCTGTTGGTTTTGCGTATGCCTTGCTGGTAGGTTATTCTAGGGTTTATCTTGCCCAGCATTTTCCTCGGGATATTGCTGGTGGGATGTTGATAGCCGTGCTTACCATTTATCTTAGCCTGTGGGTTTGTAAAAAGAGGATTAAAGAATAATTATTCCTCTAGTCATATTTAACACTAAACTTCTTTAATGGAGGGCTTATTATCTCAATAAAAAAAGAAAGGTTTTGCCATATTGAGGTGAGTTCATTGCCCAACGAAGTGAGTTCAAGGAAGGGTTATTAGATGTAAAAGGGAAAGTACACAGGTGCATTTAGTCTTGTTTTGGTAGCAGTTTGCGATAGCAAGTATGTATTCCAATTGCCCCAAGCATCATAAGTGAAAGAAATAATCTAACCTTTGCAGTAATCTTTGTTTGTTTTTTAGGTTGAATGAGAAAGCAATTATTGTAGTTGCGTAAGATAAAATCACTTAATTATGATTGTTAATGTTTCAAGAAAAATATTTTTGTGGGTTCTGTGGTTTACAATCACTTTTTTCTTTGTTGGTTTAATAGTCCTTTCCTTCTTCAATCATGCTAGTGCGGATGATTATTGTGCGTTGTATAAGAACAAATTGTTTGGCTTTATTGGCTATCAAAAATATATTTATTACAATTGGGGAGGAAGGTATTTTTCAAACTTACTTGCCTCTATTTTTTCTTACAATGGGTTTTTAATTAGCCATTATTACATACATACGATTGTATTGCTAATACTTACAGGTCTCGCCACTTACTACCTCATAAGTATTATTAATAAATATTTAATCAACAAAGCAATTCCACTCCCTCATAAAATAGTTTTTTCAGCACTAATCTCTATTAACTTTTGCGTTTCATACCCAGAATTATCTACGGCATTGTTTTGGTTTAGTAGTGCTATTACTTACCAAACCTCAATCATATTGCTTCTATTATTGTTTGCTGAAAGTATCAGATTTTTTCATTGTTCATCCAGCAAGAAACTAGTTTCAATTGGATTACTTAATCTTTTGGTCATATCAATAAACGGAACAAACGAAGTGGCCGCCGTTTTGTCCGGTCTTATGTTGTTTTCCCAATTAATAATAAATAAAGAAAAATTATATGCAAATAAAATTTCAGTACTCACCACGGTGATTGTTTATGTAATAAGCATCACCTTTCTGGCAATTGCTCCTGGAAATAAAGGAAGGATGGCTTTGATGGATACCCAAAATTCCAATATCGTATTTGTATTGGCATCTTCCTTACTTAGAGTCTTTGTTATTTATTGGAATATTTTTCAATCTTCATTGTTTTGGATAAGTCTCTTTGCGGTCTTTATTTATGCGTTTAAAATACAAGAACGAATATTTACGCTTAGGCATCATATTGTCAATCTAAATTGGATTTTCTTATTTACTGGAATTTGGACAACTATGTTGCTCAACGTCCTTGTGCCTATTATGATATTTAGTAGTGGCTCAATACCAGATAGGGCTTTGAATGTATTGTCGGCAGCGAGTATAATTGTATTCATGCTTATTTCTTTTTATGCAGGTACTTGTGTAAAAGATAAAAATGCACTGATGGCATTGAAAGATGAGCGACTTTTTAATGCTATCATAATTTCTTTATGTTGCTGTATTTGTGCGAATACTACGAGTAAAGCAATTGCATCATCTCTAATATCTTGTTCTACATACTCGAGAGTAATGGAGGAAAGAGAAAAGAAGTTGTGCAAGGCGCAACAATCCAGAACAGATAGTATTTCATTGCCTCTTGTTGATTTAGAAATGAAAAGTACAATTGAGACATCAACCCAAAGAGCTACACTTAAAGGATGGATGAAAAGTAAGCCACCGTTATTATTTTTTACAGATGACATTGCCGACTCAAATAATAGAAAGATGTTAAAGGATTATTTTGGTCTAAGAATAATTTCTGTTGAAAAGTAAATGGCTGATAAAAGTCTTACTGATAAGATTCGATAGCCACTTCAAATAAAAACTATACTTTTATCAAATGAACAAGCAGGCTGCTTTGAAGGTGATATTCTTTTTTTTCTTTGTAGGAATTACACTTATTATTTATAATCCGTTTGCACTTTATTTTCTTAATGACGACATGACCCATCTTCCTCTTAGCAGCAAAGGAATATTTTTTCAAAGAAATTCTTTCAGACCAATACACGACCTTTTACTGATAATTGAGTACAAACTTTGGGGATTAAATGCACTTGGGTATCACTTGGTTGAATGGCTTATTCATGTTCTTTGCTCGGTATTGGTTTATCAATTCTCTTATAGTTTATTAAAGCTTTATAGTAAGCATACAAAAAAGGAATTAACGACTCTTTCTTTGTCTACTGCCTCTTTATTCTCTGTTTATGCCTTTCATTCTGAATCGGTACTATGGATTTTGGGTTCTGGAGCATCACTTGCTACAGTTTTTTTTCTATTATCTGCTATTTTTTACTTGAAAAGAAAAGAAGTATTAATATACTTTATATCCTCGCTCATCTGTTTCCAGATTGGATTATTTACTTATGAAGCAATATGGGTGGCGCCAATATTTGTCGGGTTGTTATCGTTTGAGAGTGTTAGAAATAAGTCAACACAATGGAAAAAAGAGTGGATATATCCAGGTGTTTATTTTATTTCTTTTTTAGTTAACCTTTTAATTAGAAAATTATTAATTGGGGAACTAGCAGGAACTTATGGGGGACAAAAGATATTTTCTTTTAGTCTGAAACCTTTGCTTTATAATGGTCTTTGCTTGTTTGCCAGAAGCTTTGTACCCCCAAATGTGTCCACTTCTCTTTTTGCGGCAAGTGTAGTTGTATTAGCACTTGTATTGATTATTACTTTCAGAAAACTATTAAATGCAAAAGCTTTTAATAGTTTATTGTTGATACTAATAATATCTTTTCTATGTTCTTTATTGCCAGTAATAAGTCTAGGAATTAGTACACACTCTCGCGAATCAGAAAGGTTTTTATACCTACCGTCAGTCTTTCTTTGCTTATTGATTATTTTTGTAGTTAACAGTGTTTTGTCATACCCCAAAATGGTGATATGTTTTGTGGGGGTACTATTCTACAACATCTATTTTACTTATACAAATGCTCGCGACTATAGTGTGGCAGGGCAAATATCAAAGTCCTTTTACAAGCACTTTGAAATTGAGAGTAGTACTGATACTATTGTTTTAAATGGATTTCCACGGCAATTTAATGGGTTGCCTTTATTTAGATCTGGCTTCAAAGAGGGGCTAGCTTGCTTTTGTAAAATTGATACTAGCAAACTATTTATTGCTGATGAAGAAGAAATGAAAGGCGTGACTAAATACAATATAAAATTAGCTAAACGTAATTTTGATTTTTCTTTGATTACGAATAAAGTCGGAACACACAAAGAGCTTACTTTATTATTCGATAGCAGCTATTTTTCGATGTTTAGTTTTAATAATCATTAATCATTTAACTGCGCCATTCTCTGTACGTACTTACCAATAATATCAAACTCTATGTTTACAATATTCCCTTCTTCTAGTTGGCTCATGTTGGTATGGGTAAATGTGTAGGGAATGATGGCAACGGTAAAAGTATTGTTAGTAACATTAAAGCAAGTAAGGCTGATGCCATTGATAGAGATGGATCCCTTCTCGATAACTAAATGTGCAAACTTAGTATCGAACTCGAGGGTAAATTGCCAACTACCTTTCAAGGTTAGCTTTCTAATACACAAAGCGGTCGTATCTACATGCCCTTGTACAATATGTCCGTCCAAGCGACCATTCAGCATCATACACCTCTCTAAGTTTACCAATGTTCCTTTTTTCCAAGTGCCAAGGTTGGTTTTATTCAGCGTTTCTTCTATGGCGGTTACCCTGTGCAGGTTATTATTTATTTCTTCTACAGTTAGGCAAACACCATTATGACTAAGGCTTTGGTCTATTTTTAATTCTGTAGAAATGGGAGATGAAATCCAAAAAGTAGCGTTAGTTCCCTTTGTTTCTATTGCTTCAATAACGCCTGGTTGCTCTATTATTCCTGTAAACATGGGCGCAATTTATCTATGAAATTTTAGAATATAAATATCTTATTTGGAAATTTGATTTATTCCTCTATTTTTGCGTTCCAAATTTAAAAAAAGGAATACAAATTATGCTAATAATCGACTCAAAAGATTGCGAAAACATTGACAAGGCACTTAAAAAGTACAAAAAGAAGTTTGAAAAAAGTAAAACCTTGTTACAATTAAGAGAGCGTCAAACATTTACTAAACCAAGTATCGTTCGTCGTACCCAAGTATTAAAAGCAATCTACAAGCAAAAGCTAGCTAACGAGAGTTAGTGGAAAAGTAGATTCGATCTATACTATTTATTCCCAAATATATTCAAGTAGCCTTAGTTTAATACCTTAGGCTACTTTTTTATGTCTATTACTAAGCAATATTACGCGGAATTACAAGCCTTTTTAGATTATCTTCAATTTGAAAAAAGATATTCTATCAATACCGTAGAGGCATACCAAAACGATCTGAAGCAGTTTTTCATTTTCCTTACACACCAATTCGACTCACCTACTATTGCCAACATTCTTCCAACATTTGTTCGCACTTGGCTGGCATCTCTCAAGAGTGACGACATCAGTTCCAAATCAATCAACAGAAAAGCTTCTTCTCTTAAATCTTTCTTTAAATATCAACTAAAAATTGGCAAGCTAGAAGTAAGTCCAATGGTTACTGTCCATTCGCCAAAGATTAGTAAACGATTGCCAGAGTTTGTATTAGAGGAAGACCTGAGCGATTTATTTAATCATGTAGAGTTTAAGGATAATTGGAAAGGAAAAACAGAACGCCTTGTTCTTTTACTTTTCTATTCTACAGGTATGCGTGTTAGCGAGTTGATTAATATTAAAGAAGGCGATGTTGATTATGCAAAGTCGCAAATAAAGGTATTGGGCAAGGGGAATAAAGAACGCATTGTTCCTTTAGCAAAAGACATGTTGGATTCGATGAAGGAATACATGGCTTCAAAGCCTATTAAAAAAGAAGGGGTAAATAATTTATTTACCAACACTGTTGGCAATGCCCTAAATCGTAACGGTGTTTACAAATTTGTTCATCATTATTTGTCCTTGATAACAACCATCAAAAAGAAAAGCCCCCATATACTTAGGCATAGTTTTGCCACACATCTAATGAATAACGGGGCAGATTTAAATTCTGTAAAAGAGTTATTAGGACACGCAAGCCTAGCTTCCACACAGGTTTACACGCACAACACGATTGACAAATTGAAAGATATTTTTAAAAAAGCGCATCCAAAAGCATAATTTAACAAACAATATTTCAATATTAAATAATTGTTGTGTACATTAGTGGTGCAGTAAGTTTTGTTTTGCTTATGAAATGAAAATTACCAGACATTCTTTATTTTTTCAAAATTTAAATTGAGTTGCTATGAACGTAAACATTCAGACCGTGCACTTTGATGCAGATGAAAAGTTGTTAGAATTAGTTTCTAAGAAGGTTGAAAAGTTGAATACTTTTCATGACAGGATAACCAAAGTAGATGTGTTTTTAAAGTTGGATAATTTAGTCCACAATATTAAGGACAAGATTGTAGAAATTAAAGTGCATGTACCTAAACACGAGTTTTTTGTAAAGTCATCAACAAAATCATTCGAAGAGTCATTTGATGCTGCTTTCGAATCTATCATTAATCAAATAAAAAGAAAGAAAGAAAAGCTTGCCGCTTAAAAAGTTTAATAAAAGACCTCAATTCGAGGTCTTTTATATTTTGTATGGTTTACCAGTATGTTGAAAAGACTGTCGCTTATTTTAAGTTCATCTTTTGACTTTGTTGCCATTTGACTATTTTTTTGTTTACCTCCAATCGCTTAAAAGCTTATTAAAAGAGGTTTACTTGTAAAATAAATATTAAATTGAATCTATAATAAAAAGCTACAATCGCTACGGAACATTAAGTCGTTCGCCATAATTACATTCAGAAAAAACATTTTACAAGCCTTGAAAACCATTCCCTTGTTGTGATAATTATTTTCATAGCACTGGAAAACATTTTCGTTGCACTAGAAAACATTTCCGTTGCACTAGAAAACATTTCCGTTGCACTAGAAAACATTTCCGTTGCACTAGAAAACATTTCCGTTGCACTGGAAAACATTTCCGTTGCACTAGAAAACATTTCCGTTGCACTG
>JANYEX010000209.1 GCA_025359725.1 Chitinophagaceae bacterium
CATGTAGCTATTTCTTGGCTATCTTAATTAATTTATCAAAGTCACTTTCCAAGCTTTTGTCTTGTATCTGTTCATAGTTTTCAAATTCGCTTTCAGCAAATATCTTGGCTACCTCGGCTTTAACCTTTCCAAAATTTGTTAAAATAGTTTGCTCGTTGAATTGTAGAAAGGCATCCAGCTTATTTGTCCAGTCCCGCATATACATCAACTTGCCATTTTTTGCCTGCAATTCTGCATAGTCCAGATACATGGTAACAATTCTATTCAGGCTGTCCAGTTCCTCTTTGTTCAAATAATTTTTCGCAATAGAAACATCTGTTTTGCGTATTTGTCCTTTGGGTGCATTTTTCCAAGTTGTCAGCCCCATATTATCTTTCATTCTATCGGCACGGTTGTAAATAATTTCCGCTGCCGTACTACCCGTAATAGCAAAATGAAGTTTGTTTTGTACTGTGGCAAAAAACTGTTGTGTTAGGTTATTATCTACATTATAGTCAGCACTGCATTGTGCATAGATGTCGGTTATTTTTTGGTAAAACCTACGTTCGCTAGAGCGTATATCTCTAATGCGTTCCAATTGTTCTTCAAAATAGTCCTTACCAAAAACATGATTCGGGTTTTTAAGCCGCTCATCATCCATGGTAAAACCTTTGATAATATATTCTTTCAACCTTTCCGTTGCCCATATACGAAAAGCTGTAGCCTGAGTACTGTTTACACGATAACCAACAGAAATAATTACATCGAGGTTATAAAATTCTATTTGTCTATTAACGGTTCGATTACCCTCAGATTGAACTTGTGCAATTTTTGCACAGGTTGCTTCTTTGTTTAATTCATTTTCCGAATAAATGTTTGAAAGGTGCTTGGTAACAACCGTTCTATCCACACCAAACAGCTCGGCTATCTTTTGCTGTGGCAGCCATATTGTTTCATTTTGCAGGTATATCTCTACTTTAACGCCGCCCTTTGGCGTATTATAAAGCAATATCTCTGTAAAGCTATTTTGAACAGGCAACTCTTTTTTCATAACCAATTATTTGTTGTTAATAATTAACTACCCGAAAGCTTTAAGCTTTCGGGTAGTTGCCCGCCCTTTTCCATGACTGTTCCTAATTGCCATCCAGTTGATTTATCCATTCGGCAAGATGTTCGGGCGGGCGTTATCGTTTATTGCTACAAATATATCCTTTGTGTTGCTGGATAACTGTAAAACAAAAAGTGTAGCTACCCTTCTAGTAGTAACTACACTTACTATACGGCCAACAACCATCAAAAGATTGTTGACCATTATTATTCCTTCGTTCGGGATGTGCTTCGCTAACATCATCAAGCAGAAAACCTCCTCTAGCTGAGGCTGGTATCTAGTCAAAAGCTAAGTAATCTGCAAACAAATTAAGAACCCCGCAATTGTACTGATTGCGGCGTTTTTGTTTGTGGGAGATACACACAAGTGTGTTTGGTTATCTATATATTTGTAAGCATAAGACATAGATTATGTACAGGGAAATAACCACAGTAAATACACCGGTATATCAGATTCCAATACCAAAAGAGATGCGTGGCAAGAAAATAGAGATACTTGCATTTGCAGTTGAAGGAGACAAACAAACATTGGATGCTGCTGACAATGGCACTATTAAACCTGGTTTTGCCGAACGCACAAAGAACTTAACGTTTAACGCTGGCGGCTATAAGTTTGACCGCAATGAAGCCAATGACTATGAATAATATAGCCATTGATACCAATATACTTTTGTATAGCATTAGTAAGAATGAAAACCGAAAACTATCGATTGCTGCCAACCTGATAGATGAGAACCCTGTTATCTTCCCCCAGAATTTAAGTGAGTTTATCAACGTATTATTAAACAGATGGAAGTACCCCAAAGAAAACATGGCACTTATTGTTTCGGAGGTATTAAGCAGTTGCCTGTTGGTGAATACAAGTGTTGCTGCATATAAAAAAGCCTTTGAACTAATAAAGAAATACGACTTTCAGGTTTTTGATGCCATTATTGTTGCCTCTGCGTTGGATGCTGGTTGCCGGATATTGTTTTCAGAAGATATGCAAGACAATTTGGTAATAGAAAAGCAGCTTACTATCATCAATCCATTTTTAGCTTAATAGTTAGTAACGGCTATGAATATAATTCTCTTACTCTCCGCCAGCTAAAATATAAGAACGCCGCAATTGTACTGATTGCGGCGTTTTTGTTTGTGGGAAATGATATACCAAATAATAATCTAGCTGAGAAAATCAATCAATCTATAATCCTAGATTTGTGAAGCAATGCCTCTATTAAAATGAAATTTTGATGTATGGAATAAGCGATAAGCCAATCATTAAAATATAAACAATTCAAACCAAGTTCTTTTAAGGAAAGATTATTGCAAATTTTAGGATTTACTGATAGCAACAGTGCTTTGGCTAAAAATAGTTCGTATTTATTTAGCCATCTTATGCCTGATCCGGTTGTATTCGTTCTCTCTATAAAATTGATTAATTGAGTTAGGCTATTAGATGCAGTTATTGTGTATTTAATCTGCATGATGGTTTTTTCTTATCGTATCATGCACTTCGTCCATAGATACCGTACCACTTGTACGCCCTTTGGTAATCATATTGGTGAGGGCTTGATTGGTGAGTGGTTTTCCTGGCAAAAAATAATTATCGTCCATATCGTCAATTACAGATAGCTGCATATTGTTTTGTCTGGCATAAGCCATCAATTTCTCTATGTTGTCGCCACTAGCTTGCTGAAGTTGTAAAAGCATACTGTATCTGTTTATCTTCCAAAGATAGGTTTTCCATTAGTATAAGTGCTTTGGAGATTAGAAATCTCCTTTATCCTTCGTTTGGGATGTGCTTTGCTAACATCATCAAGCAGATATTTGTGAAGTACCCGCCGTTGTTGTGCCTTCTTGACCAACAACTATATAGGGGAGATATAATTAATTAAATAATCGTTCTATTGATTCCTGCCCTTGTTGGTGTTCCCCACTCGCCGTTGTTGGTATTCTTTACCAACAACAAACACTAGGAAGTTTAATTATTCATATATAGTGCTTCTGCTTTTATTGTTGTTGGTCAAGAAGACCAACAACGGCGAGTACCCCACAAATATCCATACAATTCCCTCATCAAATCTCAACAAATTAATAAACCCCGTACTAATTGGTCTTACATCAGTCAATTATTAGTTAGCGCAGCCCTAAATAGTTTTAATATATGCCTAACGTTATAGGATACACGTGAATTAATGTTAATTCATGTCCTCCCTTATGGGTTGTGTACATATTGGCAGTCATACATGTGTATCCTATAAGGGTGTGTACAAATTGGCAGTCATACACGTGTATCCTATAACGTTG
>JANYEX010000224.1 GCA_025359725.1 Chitinophagaceae bacterium
CGCATACAAACTGCCCACAAACTATGGTGGGTCTATCGTGCCTGTGGCAAAAAACAATTGGAGTGCAGAGGGAAAAGTAGTTTTATCTAAAGGAAGAGAAGTATTGTGCAAAAAAGTATAAAAGGTGGCTGCGGCAAGCTATGTTGGAAATGTGGTGGATAAGGTATTTTGTATATGAAAAGAGAATGGGGATGAATAATATGAGTGCAGTTTGGTAGAAGTGCGGACTGAAACCCATCCACGTAAAAAACGGGGGTGGTGTGGCGGCAATCGGTGGAATTTTTCTACTGGTAAACATCGTATTGCAATACTAGAGGTTCTATATCAAGCAACGGCGTAACATTGTACACAATCATGTATATCAATCAGGATTTGTAAATACTTATTTCCCTATCAAATGGTGCTTATCAAATAATCTGCCCATCCTTCATCTCGATAATCCTATCGCAGTTTTTGGCAAAGTCGTCATCGTGGGTAACGGCAATAATAGTTTGTTGTCGTTCTTTGGCTAGTTCTCGAAAAATATCAAAGACTATTTGTGTGTTTGCAGTATCTAAGTTTCCTGTCGGTTCATCACCCATAATGATGGCAGGATCATTTATCAACGCACGGGCAATAGCTACCCGTTGCTGCTGACCACCAGATAATTTATTGGTATTCTTCAATGCTTGATCTTTTAATCCCAGCATTTCCAAGTTCTTATAGGCTCTTTCTTCCACTTCAGCTTTTGAATATTTTTTTAGTTTCAAGGCGGGTATCATTACGTTTTCCAAAGCAGAAAACTCAGGTAATAAATAGTGAAATTGAAATACAAATCCAATGTTTTCATTGCGAAAAGTTGCCAATTGGTTCTGTGATTTTTTGGTAAGTACCGTATCTTTTATACTAAGCGTACCCTCATAATCGGTATCCATCGTAGATAAAACATACATCAAAGTAGATTTTCCACAGCCTGACTTGCCTACCAATGCCAAGAACTCTCCCCTCTTCACCTCGAAGCTGATACCCTTTAGTACCTGAAACTTCTCTGGCTCGTAGAAGTATTTGACGATGTTGTCTGCTTTTAAAATAATGTCACTCATACAATTGTTGTTTTGAATTTTGAATTATAAATTTTAAATGGCGAGTTACTTTTCTTACTTTAAAATTTATAATTCAAAACTTAAAATAAATCCTACCCTCGAAGAATACTTACCGGGTCTATTTTGGATGCTTTATGTGCCGGCAAATAGCCCGCAACAAAAGTGGTTATCAATCCAAACATAAATGCCAATAAATAATTATGCGGGTAATAAGTCATTGGCAGATGATGCATCCCAGCTATTTCGAACTTTACATTATTTACCAATCTGGAGATGATATACCCCAAAACCATCCCCACACAACCTCCCAAAATACCAATGATAATAGCTTGAGTTAAAAAGATTTTAGTTACATCACCTCCAGAAAAACCCATTGCTTTTAGTATGGCTATCTCTCTTATTTTTTGATTGATAGTCATATTCATAATGTTATAAATGCCAAACCCTGCCACCAACAAAATAGTCAACGAAACAGCCCTTGCAATCGTGTCTCTTAGGCTAGAACCAGCCACCAATTGTTGGTTACCCATCTGCCACGACTCTACTTTGTAGGGAATAATAGATTTGATATTATCAATCAAGGGTTGGGTATTATTGTAATCGACCATATCAATTTGTATATCGGTTACATAATCCTGATTCGCCCCAAGCAATTGCCGCGCAGCATTGATGGCGATATATGCCTTGGTTTTATCTACACTATAAACATCAGTTCTGAAAATTCCTATTACCTTATAATTGCGGGAAATACCATCCGAAGTAAGGATATTTACATTGTCATCCATCTTCAACCCCAATGTCTTTGCCAATTCCACCCCTACAAATATGCCATCAGAACGATACTTTAATTCCTTCCAATTGCCTTCTATCATGTGTTTTGCACTACCAAAAACTTTGTCTTCACTTACTACGTCTATGCCCGAAACTAATCCATTTACTTTGTTTCCTGCATTTTTAAAGAACACATTTATGTTTACCTGAGAAGTAAATCCAGTTATGTCTTTCTGCTTTCCTAAGGTAGCCAAAATAGCTGTTGAGTTTTTGATACCATCAGTATATTTTATCACTTTGGCATTCCTTACATTGATTAGATCTTTCGGGTATAGCTTTTGGGCAATATTAGAATTATCAGCAGGGCCATCATTATAAATCCGAACATGTGCTAATGCACTAAAAGCAAGATCTGCTTGTGTATCGTTTACGCCAGTCATAAAGCCCGTCATAAAAATGTACATACTAATGCCAAACGTTACACCCAACATGGCCACAATAGTTTGTTTCACATTGGACGTGAGGTGTACCTGCGATATGCGATTATTAATAGAACTAAGCATAAAAATCTATTTTTTTGGTAATTCTATTGTTTCATTTCCAGATAAGCCATCGGTCACTTCTACCCAGTCTAGGGTTTTGATGCCTGTTTTAATTCCTAGCTTCTTGTGGCCTTCTTGTAACGTAACAGAATCTCCATCAGCTAAATAGGTAGCAGGTATTACCAATACATTTTTCTTTTCTTCGATTATAAAATTTGCCTGCAGCTGTGTACCATCTTTCAACACTTTGGGGTGTTCCGTAAATGTAGCTTCGACTATAAAAGACTGGCTACTTGCATCAAAAGAAGGATATATTTTGGATACAGTTGCTTTATAAACGTGGTCTTTATCTGTATTTAACGAAAGCAATACCAACTGATTAGGTTGTATCCTATTAATGTCGTCCTCGGCTACTTGCAGCCTAGCAATTACTATCCCATTCCCCATGTCAGCAATTGTTTCGCCTTTCTTCACATAGTCGCCGTTCTTTTTATAAACGTTTAGTATCAATCCATTTGCAGCACTAAGCACGGTATAGTATCCATTGTTTTGTTGCTGAATTTGATATTGCGCTTTTGCATTGGTTGCATTCAAAGCAAGGGTTTGCTTTAAATCAGCCAATGACTTTTCTAAGACCTTGATACTCGATAAATCATTTTTATAAGTCAAGGCCACATTATCACAATCTGCCTTTGACACTGCATTTGTTTTAATGAGGTTTTGATAACGATTCAGGTTAATAGAATCTGTCTGTTTCTTTATCCCAGCTTGGTTTATTTGCTCTTGCAATGACTGAATCTGTGGCGCATTGTCAGCCATCTTTGTTTGAGCATACTTCAAATTATCCAATGCATTTACTTCTTGCGTTTGCTGCACATTGTTTTGAATAGAGAATAACCGCTGTCCTAATTTCACTGAATCACCTTCAGAAACAAGCGATGTGGTTAAGTACCCTTCGCTAAAAGCAGTTACTTTGTATTGATTAACAGTAACTGCCTTTCCACTTGCAAAAACCGCATCTACAATGTCTTTGTGTTGTGGTTGTATTCCTGTCTTTTTGTTGCAGGAAGTGATTAACAAAAAAAGGATTCCGGTTGATAAAATAATATTTCTCATACTTAATAATGATTTATAACCCCGATAGGGTTTGAAACCCTATCGGGGTCGGTTACAACTTATTGCCTTGCTTCTATACTTGCTTTTGTAGTTAATAAATTTGATAAACTACTCAAATAGGCATTCTCTGCTACCAAATAATCCTGAAATGTTTTTAGATACACATCAATGCTTATCAACCCTTCCTTAAACTTTTGCCTTGCTAATTCTAAATTCTTCCCATACAACTTGAAGCTACTTTTAGAGCTTAAAACCAGCTCTTCATAAGAATCCAAATTTTGTATCAAAAGGGAATCATTTGTAGTGCTTTGTTCCTTTGCTGCTTCATAATTTTGTTCAGCAATTTTCCTCTGCACGGCATTACTCTTCAATTTATTGCTATTGGCAAAACCCGTGAACAAAGGCCAGTTCAATCCTAAACCAATGTATTGATAATCAGACCAAGCATTTTTTGCAAAACTCATCTCAAACCTATCCCTGTATTCTTGAAAACCAAAATATCCTGTGGCAGTGAGCTTTGGAATAAACGCCGCTTTCTGTTCCTTCTGTTGCAGCAGGCTAATATCAATACTTGTTTTATAAGGTAATAATGTTTTATCTTCCCCAAATGTATTTACCTCTTTTTCAGCTTCTTTTTCTATGGCTACTTCGCTAAAAGCAACATCTGTTTTAGCTGGCAAACCCGCCAATATTTTAATGTTTGCCACAGCCTGATTGAGCAATTGGTTACTCTGCAAAATATTTTGTTGAATCGCATTCTTGTTTATCTCGGCTTGGTTCACAGCACTTGCATCCATTAATCCCTCATCAAATTTTTGTTTGGTGGCTGTATAAATACTATCAGAAACAAACAAATCTTTCTCTGCAATCGACAAAGAAGATTTTGCCACTAATGCAGTATAATAGTATTGCCCCACTTGTGTTTTAAGCATTTGTGTGTAGGCATCTTGCTGCACATTATTCAGTTCAATATTTTCTCTGGCAATTTTGGATTGAAATACTGCCTGCCAATCAAACAAATCTTTTGTAACTGTTAATCCAGAATTATAGGTGTAATGTTTTCCGAATTGAAGATAGACGGTTCCTGGTTTATTAAAAATTATCCCTGGCACTGGCGTTACCGATTGCATCAGATTGTCTTGACCATTAAATCCTAATCCTGCTTGTGGATAATAAAAGCTTTCCGATGTTTTATAATCATAGCCCAACTGCTCTCTTTTCAAGGCATAAACTCTTTGGTTGGGATTGTTCTGTATGGCAATCTTCCAAAGGTCTTTCAACTTGTCAATCTTTATCTGAGCGGAAAGATTTACAAGGAAAAATACGAAAGACAGAACGTACATCAATGCTTTATTCATAGTTAATCCTTTTTATTTTCCCACATGGGAAACTAAGTTTTACCCTTGTGCCCATTATGAAAACCTTCGCGCACCTTGTGGTTAAATCTTTTTTATTGAGTTCCAAATTATCTCTGGCACTTCCTTTTTCCTTTGTTGCAACATTTCCATGAATGCCGTTTCATCCATCCCAAAAATTTTCATCAACATCGGCTTCCCCAAAAAGGGAAAGATAGTAAGTGCTTGTATGTTCAACATTAAATCCCTTGCTTTTATAAACCTGATAATTCCTTTTGCCGCCTCATCTTTTATCTGATTGTCCAACACATTCAAAACTATTTCTACTGGAAGGTTTTCCATAGTATTAAAAACAATTTCAGGATTATGATGCACTTCTGTCAAGATAAAAATGGGCAAATCCGGCATCCCTATCAATCTGTCAATATCCAATTCTACTATCTTCTCAATCTTTTGCTTCAACGGCAAGTCGGCTCTCAGAAATCCGCCAATGCTAGAAAACAAATTCCTAAATTCATCATGAAATATCTCGCTAAAAAGTTTCTCTTTCGTCCTGAAATAATAGTTCACCATCGATTTGGTGGTTCCCGCCTCTGTTGCAATGTCCTGCACCGATGTACCATCAAACCCTTTCTGATGAAAGATTTTGTGTGCAGCATTCCGTATGTTCTCCTCAGTATTTAATCCTATTTCGCCCATTAGTACATTTGTTTAGAACACTTGTTCGAATGTAAAAATAGAATGTACTTTTAAATAGACAAATTTTTTTAGCTTGTAAAATACATTTAACCACCACTAACCTAGCTAAAATTCTTCAGGAGGTTATATTTGCCGCAAATTGTAAACAAATATGTTACAGGTAAGTGTGTTAAAGAATAACCCTGATTGGGTTAAAGAACGTTTGGGTGTTAAAAATTTTAAACAAATAGAGTTAGTAGATACGATTGTAGCGTTGGATGATGAGCGTAGGTCTATACAGGTTGGGTATGATAATGCACAAGCTAGCATCAATTCATTATCCAAGGAGATAGGAAAATCTATGGGTCAAGGGATGATAGACCAAGCTAATGAGTATAAAAAACAAGTCGCTGAGTTTAAAGAACAGGCTGCTGGGTTTTCCGAGAAGCTGACTATCGTAGAAAAACAATTGTATGAGGCTTTGGTACAATTGCCAAATTTACCTGCCAAAGAAGTGCCTTTGGGTAAAACTCCAGAGGAAAATGAGGTGGTGAGAGCAGGTGGAATCATACCGACTTTGTACGACAAAGCCGTTGAGCACTGGCATTTATTGGACAAATACAAGTTGGTAAACTTCGAGCTGGGCAATAAAATAACGGGCAGTGGCTTCCCGGTTTATATTGGCAAAGGGGCAAGGTTGCAACGTAGTCTTGTTCAGTATTTTTTAGATTTCAATGTTGCCGCTGGCTACCTCGAGTACCTGCCACCGTTTATGGTAAACGAACAAAGTGCGTTTGCCACTGGTCAATTGCCCGATAAAGAAGGACAGATGTACCATGTTACTGAGGATAAATTGTACCTGATACCTACTGCCGAAGTGCCAGTAACCAATGTTTACAGAGATACTATTTTGAAGGAAGACGAGTTGCCTGTAAAGATGACCGCCTACAGCCCTTGTTTTAGAAGGGAAGCGGGTAGTTATGGCAAAGATGTTCGTGGATTGAACCGTGTACATCAGTTTGAAAAAGTGGAGATAATACAAATTGTTCATCCCGAAAAAAGCTATCAAGTATTGGATGAGATGGTTAGCCACGTAGAAAGGTTGCTCAATTCTTTGCATTTGCCTTACCGGATATTACGTTTGTGCGGTGGCGATATGGGCTTTGCCAGTGCCATTACCTACGACTTTGAAGTGTATAGTGCTGCACAAAAACGCTGGTTGGAGGTTAGTAGCGTTAGTAACTTTGAGAACTTTCAGACTAATAGGATGAAGTGCCGTTTTAAGGATGGCAGCAACAAAACGCAGTTTGCCCATAGCCTAAATGGTAGCTCGTTGGCATTGCCGCGCATTGTGGCTTGTCTGTTAGAAAACAACCAAACAGCGGCGGGCATTGAACTTCCGCATGTATTGCACGAATATTTTGGTGCGAATATTATAGATTAAAAGAAATTGAATTAATAATAAAAGCGGCAATCACTAGTTGGGATTGCCGCTTTTTTATTTTAAAAATCATAGTTTGATGTGGTCATACACAATTGCCCCTATCAACGCAAAAGACAAGATGGTTAGGTAAATATTTTGAAGCCTATTTGCTTTTTCACGGGACAAATACCTACCAGGCTGACCTTTTTCAATTTGGAGATAGATTGATGCTTTTTGGAAAAGAGAGATAAATAATGAAGTGAAAATCCAATAGATAGCAAAGGCAAAGTACAATCCTTTTTCAAGCTTGCCGATAACTACTCCTATTGGCATAACGACCAAACCAAGTGTTATATAAATAATCTTTAGTTTTTTTGGGGGATAGAGCAGAGTTTCATTTTATTTATATTGAATTAACCAAATAACTAGGTAAGTTAGGGTGATTATACCTGCTAAAACTAGTAGTTTTATTCTCACAACAGGGTCGAATTTAGCATTAAAAAATTTACGACCTGTGGGGTTTACCTGTAAAGCTAAGCCAGCATAGGCAATACCACCAATTACGCGGAAATAGGATTCCAATAAATTGTAAATATCTTTTTTCTGAAAGAATAAAATTTCTAGTCCTTTAGCAAAGAAAAGAATACCTAAAGTAAACAAGACCCACTTCTTTGTTTTATAGTTAGTTAATACAGTTTGCATAGTTTTCAATTGATTAATCTTTGCTAAAATATAGATTTTGTTTAATTGAAAAAAAAGTTTTCTGAAAATGGTTTGGGTAATCGCATAAGCGTGAGGTATTGTAGTGGAAATCCTTTTTGCCCCCTTTTTTTCCTGGGGGAAAAAGATTGGAACGGAAAGACCGACCTGCAGGGGCACGCCATAATTAAAGTAATAATGAGTAAGGAATTAGAGGGAAGGAGAGGTTAATTATTGGGAATAATAGATAGCTTATTCAGAATAATAGGTCACTTATTGCGAATAAGTGACCTATTATTTGGAGAAAGTAATCGCTGAAATCTGAAAACCTACCTGATTTTAAGCAAAAGGTGGTTTGGATACAATGGCTTTTACCAATGTATTTCTGATGTCTATATAAATGTTTGACCCAATGGCAGCGTGTGGTGTAGCCACATAGCCTAGTCCTACTGCCTTGTTTAGTCCGGGTATTTGTGTGCCACTTGTTACTTTTCCTATGGTGTTGCCTTCTGCGTCTTTTATTAAATAGTCGTGGCGAGGGATGCCTCTTTCTACCATCTCGAAACCTACTAGCTTGCGTGTTACACCATGAACTTTTTGTACTTCCATCAATAGTTTGGATGGGAAGTCTTTGCTAAACTTAGTTATCCAGCCCAACCCAGCTTCTATTGGCGATGTGGTGTCGTCTATGTCGTTTCCATAAAGGCAATAACCCATTTCTAGTCGTAGGGTATCTCTTGCGCCAAGCCCGATTGGTTTTACGTTTAGCTCCATCAATTTATCCCAGATGATATTGGCAGCATTGTTAGTATCTTCAAAATAAATCTCTACTCCGCCAGCACCCGTGTAGCCAGTAGCACTCACCAACACATTATCTACACCCGCAAACACGCCTTTTGTAAACGTATAATATTTTAAATCAGAAATATTTAAGGAAGTCAGTGGCTGCAAAAGCTTGATGGCATTTGGTCCTTGCACGGCAAGCAAACAAGTTTTGTAGCTAATATTATACATCTCTACATTGTCGGTATTAAAACTGCTAATCCAGTTCCAATCCTTTTCTATGTTGCTAGCGTTAACTACCAACATGTACGATTTATTTTCTTCAAGGCAATAAACAATCAAATCGTCCACAATACCGCCATCATTGTTAGGCAAAGAACTGTATTGCGCTTGGCCATCGGTAAGTTTGGAGGCATTGTTTGTGGTAACACGCTGAATTAAATCGAGGGCATTCTCTCCTTTTAAAATAAATTCTCCCATGTGGCTAACATCAAATACTCCCACATCATTCCTTACGGCAGCGTGCTCATCGTTGATGCCAGTGTAACTAATAGGCATGTTGTAGCCAGCAAAAGGAGCCATCTTAGCACCAAGTGCAATGTGTTTTTCTGTAAAAGGCGTATTTTTTACCATAGTAATAATTTATTTTCAATTGAAATCTGAGCAAATATAATTGGCGGCGGTGGCAATATTTAAAATCAAAGACAGGTTTATGGATGAATGGGAAGGTTTTTTTATTAATTAATGTTAATAACCCCACCCTTAACCACTTTGTAAAACTATTACGCTAGGAATTGAAAAATAGGTTTACTATTTTTACACGATGACAGCTCAACAGTTTGATTTATTTGGCAATCCCGTTATTATTCGTATCGCTAAGGAAGAAACGGCGAAGACACAGTCTGCCCCCAAACAAGAACAAGCACCTAAGGAAATAATGCCTAAGCCGCTGCCTCTTTTTGGAGAACTAGATGAAGCAGGAAATATTATTGTTTTGGCAGAGCCAGAAAATGTAGCATCCGAAACAGAAGTATTGAAGCCAGCTGAGGAAGAGGTAGTATATAGCGATAACCAGATTAGGGTAAAAATAAAAACAAAAGTTGAGGGAGAAGAGCTTGTGCCTTACAAAAGGAGGGGTAAGAAGCCAAACTCGAACCCTACAAAGAAAATAGAAAAAGAATCAACTGTGCCGGGCACCAAGCCAGAAGCAAGAAGGGGTCGACCAAAAGGTGAATATGTTGATGCTGACATAGAACTACTTAATATCCCCGACGATGAAACCCTGAATAAGAAATTGTACAGGGGCATTTCGGAAGTGGCACAGATGTTTGGAGTAAATAACTCGTTGATACGCTTTTGGGCAAATGAATTTGACATGATACAACCTCGTACCTCCAGAAAAGGCGACAGGCACTTTAGGGTGGAGGACATAAAGAACCTTCATATTATTTACAATCTATTAAAGGTTAGAAAGTTTAGCATTGAAGGTGCCAAGAAATATCTAGATGGAAATAAGCAAAAGATAGATGTAAATGTAGAGGTATCAGATTTGCTACTGAAGATAAAAGGCTTTTTGAATGAGTTAAAAGCAAATCTAGGTCTGTAGCTTTTTTATTACAACCCTACTTTTCCAACACAAACACATTACTATTTTTGGCAGCAAGGGGCAAATCCATCTCTTCCAACAGTTCAATTATTGATAAATTTATAACCTCGTGCATGGCATTAAAAGCCGCCAGTGTTTGGTTAATATCCGTATAATACATTACTTCTACCTTGTGGGCGTTTGTTCCGGTATCCTTTAAATAAACAGAACTACTTATTATTTCGTCTCGTTTAAGTATTTCTACTATTGCAGGGGATAATTCTTTTAGTTTGGCAACCGTTGCCGACAAACTTATCTCCAAATTCGTCACCACCCTTCTTTGTGTGCGCAGGCTTAGGTTGTCAATTATGCTATCCACCATCTGCTTATTAGGCACCGATATATAGGTTTTTTCTTCGGTACGAATTCTTGTACTGCGCAAGCCAATCTTTTCTACAACGCCAGTGAGGCTATTTACTTTCACCGTTTCGCCAACCGTAAAGGGCTTATCGAAAAATATAATGAATGAAGCTATCAGGTTTTCCAAACTTTCTTTGGTAGCCAAGGCAAGGGCAGCACCAACCAGACTAAGCCCTGTAACCAGATTGCCAATATCCTTGTG
Source organism: Chitinophagaceae bacterium (assembly GCA_025359725.1). Classification (GTDB taxonomy): domain Bacteria; phylum Bacteroidota; class Bacteroidia; order Chitinophagales; family Chitinophagaceae; genus Parasediminibacterium. Next base: position 10,657 of record JANYEX010000224.1, read on the forward strand.
GAAGCCAAACTTTAGTATCAACAAAAAGCCGACGATAACCAGTATCATCTTAAAAAAGTCTTTGAAGAAAATAACCAATTGGCTTTCGGAATGATCACTTGTTTTTGCAGCACTTTCTTCCAATATCATGGCGGCAAAATCAATTACTCGTAGGCAAAGCCATGTAAACGTAACCACCAAGGCAGTGCTAGAAGCAGAATCTGCCACATCAAAAAAAGAAACCTTATAAATATTGAAGTTAAGTTCCTTGGGATAGTTAAGTTTATCCAACGCCACAAAGGATATAAACAAGAACAAAAAGTTCTCTAGCGGGGGCAACAGCAACCCAATAAAAGCAAGCTTATTCAGCTTTCTTCCTGTGCGAGCCGCCAGCTTGAAAAGCACGGTAGCAAAATATTTAGAGATAAATCGCTTTAGGATAATACCCAAAAGGATAGATACCAACACACACAAGTAAGCCCCTACTGTGTTGTTGTAAAATGCTGTATGAAGTAAGTTAAACATGGGCTGCAAGGTAAAGGAAGATTTTGAGGGAGATTATTTAGGATGAAAATTTTAATTAATTTCCAATAAAATTAAGGATAGGCGTTCAATATTTTTAAACCCTTTCGTAGCTTGTGTCCCTTTGTGTAAAGTCTTGCGCACCCTGTGGTTAATCCAAAAATAAAAAAAGGAACAACAGTACTCAAACCGTCATTCCTTGTTATTTATTACAGTGAACCCCAACTACCAATTCCCTATTTGTTCGAGAACGTAAAATCCGTAGCCGCGCTCATCACACTCGAGCCATCTGCGTCGTTGGCAAAGCAATAAACATTGTAGAGCGTACCAACTGTGAGGTTGCCAAACGTTTTTTTCCTTGCCTTGGTGGCGTTCAGGTATATCTTGGGGTTGGTGCCAGCAGGCAGTGTCAGCACCCCATTGGCAAATACGAAGCCGGCGGGCAGCGTACCAGCCTCCACCTAGCTAAAACACTACTTTGGGTAGTACCTAAATTGCCCATCCTGTGAAGAGGATTGCCCATCCTGTGAAGAGGATTGCCCATCCTGTGAAGAGGATTGCCCATCCTGTGAAGAGGATTGCC
>JANYEX010000295.1 GCA_025359725.1 Chitinophagaceae bacterium
CACTCGACTCGTCGTCGACTGCAGTTACGGTGCACAAGCGAGGGTCCGTACAACTGAGCACTCACAGAATTCGACGATAGATGCAGATGGAAATATTGTGTTTAATAGAACAAATCAATCTGAATTTTTAAGCGAAGCAAGTAAGGTAAATTTAACTATTAAGAAGTCTTATCTGGGCTATAATGACTTTCTATTTTTCTTTCCATCCTATAAAAGAAATCCTCCATTGGCATTAAAGCCTAACCAGAAGGTATTGATAAATGGAAAAGCAGATGGTACACTAAAAGAAATGCGCATAGCAGGGCTTAGTATAGAAACGGATGACAAAAAGGTGATACTAGACGCAAAAGGAAAACTAAAAAATGTTCTCGATACCAAGCAATTGAAGTATGATATAGTGGTGAATAAACTATACGTGGATAAGGGAATGCTTTCGCAGAACATCCTGAATCAACTATCACAAAAGAAGATAAATCTGCCTGCAAATATGTTGGTAAGTGGAACATTGGCTGGTAGTTTATCAGCAGTAAAAACTTCATTGAAAGTAAATTCTCCTTATGGATTGGCAAACATAAATGCTACAGCAAGCAACTTTAGCAATGTAAAGAAATTGCAGTATAATATTGACTTAACAGCCAACAATTTACAGACCGGAAAATGGACTTATCAGGATAGTTTACTAGGTATATTTACTGGCAATGTGAAACTAGTTGGTAGTGGTATTGATTATAAAAAAGACAATATACAAACGACCGCCAACATAAAAAGCTTCGCCATAAAAGGATATACTTATACTAATGTAAACATAAATGCTACGTTAAACAATGGGGCATTCACTGCAAAAGGCAATATAAACGACAGTAATATTGTAGCCGCAATTGATTTGCAGGGTACAGTAAACAATCAATACCCAACCGTAAAGGGGGTAGTTAATATTGCGCAATCAAACCTTGCCAAACTGAGGTTAACACAGGATAGTATTCTATTGGGAAGTACTATTTTGTTGGATGTACAAAGCTTGGATCCTAAAACATTGGCTGCCATCATCAAGATGGACAGCAGCACAATAGTTTATAATGGTCAACGGTTATATGCAGATAGTCTTTCTATTAAAGCCAATATAGAAAATGATACCACCAAGGTTTTTGTGGCAGCACCCTTTGCACAAGCAAGTTTGATTGGTAAATATAATTACTTGCAGTTGCCAACTACCATTAATGCATTCATCCAACACAACTATTTAAAACCTGTAATAGATACTTTTAAAGCAACTACTGAACAAGCGCTGCTAACAGCTAGTATTACCCAAGATTCTATTATCTCAGTCTTATTTCCAACCTTGGTAATGGATAAACCGGCTGTTATTATTGCCTCGTTTGATAACTCAAGAAAGGATACTTCACTGGTTATTGCTGCTACAGTTCCTTCTGTATTTTATAATTCGATGGAGCTAAACAACCTATCGCTAAAGGCTGATGGATTGGATAGTTCGCTGCACTTTTTAGTAGCTACTGACTATATAATAGCAGGTGGAAAAAGGTTTTATAATGCCGGGATAAAGGGAGATTTGACTGATAGTAGAATACAAGTGATTGCTAAAACAGATGATGCCCATTCCAAAGAGTTTTATGTAGTGGGTGCGGTAATAGAACTACTAAAAGAAGAAACAAAACTGCATTTATCTGATAGTCTTTTATTAAACTATGGTAAATGGAATGTGGCTAGAGACAATTCTATCGAGATAAAAAAGGATGGGTATGTAATTCATGATTTTGCAATGACAAAAGACAATCAATCCATCTTGATAAATACAAAAGGAGGTGATACTACGGCATCTCCAATTGTAGTTAAGATAGATAATTTTAGGTTAAGCGAGTTGCTTGCCATTGTAGATCAGGATAGTAGCATGGCGGGAGGCATCTTACATGCGGATGCCACTATTAGTCAGCCAATTGCTGGTCTGCCCGCTGTAGAAGGTACAGTTAGTGTACAACAATTGACTTATCAAAAGGCAGCAATTGGAGATTTATCTTTAAAGACAGCAATAGGTGCCGATAAAATAATTGGTGTGAAAGGAGGATTAACTGGTGCAAATGTTTTAACGGTAGACGGGGGATATAATACAAACAATAATGAGTTTAGTGTAAGTACGGAAATACAACGGTTGAATCTTACAACTGTAGAAGCATTCTCACAAGGACAATTAAAAAGAACCAGTGGAAGCTTGCATGGAAATGTGTTTACAAATGGCAATATCTACGACCCACGCTGGAAAGGGGAATTGGTATTTGATACCGCACAATTGGCTACTGCTATGTTTGGTTCGTTATACAAAATCAATAACCAAAAGATTGACTTCGAGTTTCCAGATATTGGTTTATACGACTTTAATATTACTGATAGTTTAGGTAATGTTTTAGTGATTGATGGAACAATAAAACACCAACCAGATGAAGACTTTGCCTTGAACATGAATGTGAACACCAAAGACTTCATTGCCATCAACCAACCTCGCACCCCCAATGCAATGGTATATGGAGTGGGTATTGTAGATGCTTCCTTATTGATTGCTGGCACCTCTACTACACCAGATGTTTCTGGAAATGTAAGTCTGGATGATGAAAGCGACATCCATTATGTGATGCCTACCAAGAATAATTATAAGGATGATTTAAAGCAGGTGGTAAAGTTTATTAAGATAGATACAATTCCGTCTTTTCATAATACCAATACCATTTATACCTCCGCCAAAGACACAGCAATTACCATTAAATATGCAGGTGTTACTTACAACCTTAACCTTGAAGTAAGAGACGATGCAAATATTACGGTGTTGATGGATGAATCTACAGGGGATGAGCTAAAGATAAAAGGCAAGGCACAACTAAATGCAGGGCTTGATGAGAATGGTATATTGGGTATATCCGGTGTGTATCAATTGCATGATGGGTCTTATGATTTGTCTTATCAATTCATAAAAAAACGTTTTGATTTGGTAGATGGCAGCACCATTACATTCAGTGGCAACCCCATGGAAGCACAAACAGATATAACTGCACAATACGAAATCGAGACTTCGGCAACAGAATTGTTAAGCAATGAAATCTCTAGCGGAAGTGCCGATTTAGGTACTGCTTATAATAAAAAAATACCTTTTGAAGTTATACTAAAGATAAAAGGACCAGTAAGTAAACCCGAACTGAGCTTTGATATTAAGGTAAAAGACAATGCCGATGGCGTTAACACAACACTCGGCATAACTATAGAAAATAAGTTGGCACAATATCGAACAGATGCTTCGGAAATGAATAAACAAGTGTTTGCTTTGTTAGTACTAGGAAGGTTTATCGGCGATAGAAGTAGCGATTTCTTTACTTCGGGCAGTGGTAGTAGTGCTAACGAGATTGCAAAAGAAAGTGTAAGTAAATTCTTGGCGGAAGCAGTTAACAATATTGCTGCCGACTTGATAAAAGGTGTTGATATAAATCTCGATTTAAAAAACTACGAGGCAGATGCTGTTGCAAACACAGCAACACGTACAGATTTGAATGTGGCATTATCCAAACAATTATTGAATGATCGGCTTACTGTTACAGTTGGTAAAAGCTTTACTGTAGATGGTGCAGACCCAGTTGCAAAAACTCAGACAAATAGTAACCTAGACTTTTTGCCAGACATAAGTACCACTTACAAGCTATCCAAGGATGGGAAATATGCCATAAAAGCTTATCGTAAAAACCAGTATGAGGCAATAATGGATGGCTACTTCATTGAAACAGGCGTTGCTTTTTCATTTACGATGAACTACGACAAATTTAAGGAGATACTACTTAAAAGAAAGGAAAAAGCCAAGAAATGAAACAAGTAATTTTCTACATGTTAATCATAACAATAATCTGCTCTGCATGCAGTGTGCGCAAGAGAATACCCATGGGCGAAACATTGTATAATGGCTGCAAGGTTACGGTTGTAAAAGATAGTGGCTTTAAGGTGAGTACCAAAAGCATCCGCAAACAAATGGAAAAGATAACCATCTCCAAAAAAAATAAAATGATACTGGGGTGGCCATATAAAGTATGGGCGGGATACCTAATTGGTGAAACAACGAAACAAAAAGGATTCAAACATTGGCTGAGAGATAAGTTTGCAGAGTATCCTGTTTTGGGGAGTACTGTAAAGACCAAACTGAGTGTGGATAATATGAAAGGGTACCTTGAAAATGAAGGGTATTATCGTAGTAAAGCAACAGGGGACACTATCGTTAAAGGATATAAACTAACCGCAAGATATAAGGTTACTGTAGCCCATCCCTATACAATAAATTCTGTAAACTGGAAGATTGACAGTAGCCAACTACTAACTAGAATATTGGAGGGCTTACCAGACAAATCTTTATTAATAACAGGTGATAGAATAACCCTCGACAAGATAAAAACAGAACGTAGCCGTGTAGATTTGCAATTGAAAAACCAAGGGTACTATTTCTTTAATCCAGATTATTTGATTGCTTATGTAGATACTTCTTTAAAATCTTACAAGGCAAATATTTACCTCAGTTTAAAACCGGGTACTCCACAAAAGGTAAAACGTACCTTCGTTATCAATAACATCATCGTATTCCCAAACTATACCTTGTTGACACCGCCACCAGATACTTCTTTGGCAGATTTAACCAAACTAGATGGCATTCTTATACGCGATACCATTCATAATTTCAAACCATTTGTGTTTACCAAAGCAATTACCTATCGCCCCGGTAGCATGTATTCGCTTACCGAGCAGAACAAAACACTCAACCGCTTCATTAATCTAGGGGCATTTAAGTTTGTGAAGAATAGGTTTGAAGCTGCTACCCACAGCGATACCCTCAATAGTATTAATGCTTATTATTACCTCACCCCACAAAAGAAAAGGATAATACAAGCACAGATAGGCAGCTTTGCTAAATCAAATGCCTACATCGGCGGACAGTTTAATGTAAACTGGCTCGACCGTAATATTTTCCACGGGGCAGAAGCATTCAATATAAAAAACTATTTCTCTTACGAAACCATACCCGGCGATTCTACCCAAGGCAACGCTAACTTTAGGGTTGGTGCCGAGGCTGGGTTAGTGATACCTCGTTTTTATACACCCTTGAATTTAAAGGAAAGTAACCTGTTTCCACCTCGCACAAGGTTTACGATCGGCTACGAATGGTTTAGACGTCAACAATTATATACCAAAAACTTCTATCGTTTTCAGTATGAAGTAAACTGGAAAACTAAAATAAATAAAGAGTATACCATATCCCCCATTAGTATCACCTATACAAAGACCTCTGCTTTTTCGCCACAATACCAAGCGCAAATAGGTGATGATGAAGTACTTCGGTTGAGTAATCTGCCCGAAATTGTGAGTGGTTCTTTTTTCAATTACACCACATCCTCCACCTTTCCCAATGGTACAAATGTTTTTTACCTGAACGCTAATGCCGAAGCTGCTGGTAATATATTGGGTGCAGTTACCAACGCCAAAACTGCCTATTCCAAAACAATTACCGGTTCTTATTTTGCCCAATACCTCAAGGCAGATTTTGAGCTAAGGTATAGTCGCAAGTTGGCAGAAGATGTCTATTTGGCTAACCGCATTATTGTCGGTGCAAGTGCGCCTTATGGCAACTCTAAGTTCTTGCCCTTTGCCCGACAGTTCATCATTGGCGGATCGCTAAGTCTGCGTGGTTTTGTGCCACGCCATATTGGTCCAGGAACTACACAAACAACGGCGTTTCAGCAGATATATTACCCACAGGTTGGTGGAGATTATAAGTTGGAAATGAATAGCGAGTTACGTTTTCCCATCGTCGCACCTCGGTTTAAGGGGGCATTATTTGTAGATGCAGGTAATATTTGGCTAAAGGATAGCACCCTCTTTTCCACCACCGGTGTACTTACCAAAGATTTTATGCACCAATTGGCAGCCGATGCGGGCATTGGTTTCCGTATAGACATCACCATTCTTATCATCCGAGTAGATATTGCCTTCCCTATTGCCAAACCTTGGTTACCCCAAGGGCAGCGATGGGTATTGCCTGCCGTAGATATTGGCAATAACACTTGGCGAGCAGCAAATCTGGTTTTCAATATTGGTATTGGTTATCCTTTTTAAGGTCTAATAAAGCTTTGATGCCAAATATTTTATACTATCATTAGCAATCTTTTTTAGCACAACTCCATCAAACTTTATATGCCGTTTATCTTTAAACGTCCCTTTTGTGTTATCTGCATTAAACTGATAATTATCACTACCATAAAAGTCGTTTGATAGTACGTAGGTACTATCTTTTTTCAACAAGGCTATCTCACAATCCGATTCCACCATCCCCTCTTGTGCAGAATTATATTGGGCAAACAGCGTATCGCAATTCATTTTGCCAGAAGTAATAGTCCCTATCCTGCTGTCAGATTCATACGCCATAAAGTTTAGTTTACCCGAAATGCTTTGTCCAACCAGATGTAGGATAATAAAAACAGTATCCCTATCCTTATTTTCTGTTTGTTCGTTTGATGCTTTGTTTTTGCAAGAAACAGCAATCATGCATAACACCAAAAGTATTGGGAAAAATTGTCTCTTCATTGTTTAGTAAAACAGTTATTTATTGTGCTTATACAAATATAAAAGTATTGAGAGATACAAATTATTTTGAGAAGTATAAGATAAACACCAAAACCTTGCCTAGCTGAATATTCCTGTTATAAACTGATTCGACTAATAGACCCAAGTGACCAGCTCGCTGAACACTTGCGGGATATAGCACTAGCGGGATAAATATCCAGTTTATCTACCAGTTCGAGATGCTCTTCGCTAACTTTGAATAGCATTCGAACATCTTGATTAGCTGATTATAAGTAGAATATCAAGATGTGCCTTAGTTCCTTGTAACTGTTACTTAATGCTGAGAAAATAAAATTGAAATATAGTAGTTACGGCTGGGGCATAGGTCAGGAGACCATGCGC
>JANYEX010000301.1 GCA_025359725.1 Chitinophagaceae bacterium
CCAGTCATCAAAACCAACTACACACTAGATACAAATGTATTTAAGAAAAATATAAAGGACTTTTTTGAAAATATAGAACAATACAAACAAAAGCTTGACTCTCTAATCAATACTAACTTTCATATTATAAAACAACCCACAGATTTGTTGCAAACCTGAGTGTAGTGAGTATATATACCTAAAAAGTAGTCCCACTGGCGCATTCTATGTCAAAATCAATCCCTTTGTCCAATCTTTCCAAAGGATCACCCAAGGAGGATAGCTTCCTCAAACGGATGTCTTGATCAAAAAATCCGTAATCTCTATGTCGCTTGAATTTTTTCATAACAAAGCTAATTTACACATAAATCAACACAGAATTCATTAAATATTAGTTTTTAGAGGTTCCCAGAAATATTTAAAGTAAACCCCAATGATTTCAAAAATAGAATACTACTTCTAAACAAAATAATCAACAACCATCAACAACCTTGTGAAACATGATAATTATGCAATATTTTATCTTTTGATAATCACTTTTTGTGTATCGTATCTAACACCTTCGCCTTGTAGGGATAGATAATAAACGCTACTTAACAATGATTGTGGCAAGTTGATAGATACTTCGTTCTTACCCACAATGGCATTTATTTGTTGCGTATTTATCATCCTGCCCATATTATCTACCACTATCAAGTGCATCTGTGCGGCTGCAGGACTAGCAAAACTTACCCTGAAGTTACCGTTATTAGGGTTAGGGATGATGCTTACAGCCTTCACTTCTAACGACTTTTCATACATCAAATCTTCTTTAGTAAAGCTAGCATTACTGATACCTGCGGTGAAACTAACCGTTTGTCCTGATGGATTCTCGATGTTGTACACCACAGAAGTAATGTTGCTCATATCTATCAACGCTGGCAATGCGCTATCAGCAGAGGTAAACTTGCTAAGACTCAATTGGTAGTTCTGTCCGTCCTGGAAGTTGGTAATCAGGTAACTATATTGTTTGTTCCAGCCAGCAATACTTTGTTTGGTAATGGTCACCCTTAGGTTCAATCCGCCTGTGCTAGCAGCAGTCGTAAACTTCAATGTCTTATAACCACTTAGGTCTGCAGCAGCTGCACCGCCCTTTAAGTACTTATAAATGGTTAAGTACGTTGGTGTGGTAGCCTGAACCTGAACATCTCTTAGCAAAGGATATTCATTTGCGCTGTATTGCTTGTTGTTATTGTTAGATACATTGAACTGAGAAACAGTGGTATTATTATCGCTACTTGTGCCCCAAATGCCATCCGCCATATACAGCATATCCTGTGTCTTGTTATTGAAAACCATCACAATGTTGGCATCATACGTATCACCAACAGGAAGCGTAACAGTAGTTTTTCCTTTGGGAGAAACAGTGAATGGAACAACCACATTAGTACTAGCAACGCTGTTCTCTGTAGCCTTTTCTGTCAGCTCTAAATATCCCGTAGTGTTAGCGGTTGTGTTGTTGATGGTAACGTTCATGTTGCTGCCTTCTCTGTCGAAAGAAGAAACATACACATCAGGTAAATCATTGGATGAACCAAACTGTTCAACTGGCATGATTGATTGCAACCTGCTAAGTACTTCGTTTACCATTGTGGTTAAATCGGAAGGAGCTGCTGCCCATAATTGATAATTAATCATGGTATCCTCTCCAATATAATCAGGCATTAACCAATTGCTTTGCAAAGAATAGCTGTTTCTGCCAGCCCTTTGTCCTGCGGTGAAGCTGATAGCGTATTCATTGTCGCCATTAGGTTGCAGGATGTTGTAACGCATAAAAGTATAGCCTTGTATTTGAAGATTTTCCACCTTCAATACCTGTCCGCCCTTCAACCTGTCGCAGATTGGTTTGGTATGAGAATAGATAGAACCATACGTTTTAGTAGCAAAAGCAACAGCTCTGGGTCTATTATTTAGGGTAAAATCAACCGTGCGAACATCGGCAGCATTGGTGATAGAAGTAAGGTCAGTTACCGCAGAAGATTCATCATATGGCGTGTAAGCATCTCTAACATGGTAAGGCATAATAGCCGCCAAAGAGTTTACATTGGTAATGCCCATTGTGCCTATTGCACCTTTTTTAGGGGCTACTATTTGTTGTTCGGTAGTATATTCAACATCACCATTTCTACCATTCTTATAGAGGTTATAGTTACGGATACCGATGGCAGCACCAAGGCTCTTACTTTCCAATCCACCAGTACTACCCGAAGTAACATAACCACAACTAACGGCAAACGGAACACTGATAGTATCGGCACAGCCCGTAATAGTGAGTACATAATTGATGGTATCAACACCATTTTTAATGCCAGTAACAATACCCGCAGTATCTATAGAAGCAATAGAAGTATCGGTAGAAACCCATACCCCACCCTTGATAGAATCTATTAATTTAGTAGTAGAACCCGCACAAACCATCGTATCGCCATTGATTGCAGGCAGGTATTTAGGCAACTGATTTACAGTAAGAACTAGAGTAGCAGCACTATCACAACCAGTAGCATTGGTCAAATGATCAGTGTAAGTACCAGTAGTGGTGTAAGCTATTCCATTAAAAGAGTAAGTGCCACCTTGACAGATACTAGCAGTTGTTGTAGAAGTAGTAGGCTGATTGATTGTAAGAACCAAGGTAGCAGTACTATCACAACCAACTGCATTTAATGTTTTGTAAGAGTAAGTGCCACTAGTTGTATAAGTGATGCCATTCCAAACATAACTAGAACATGCAGTAATGCTGTTACTAGAAGTGGTTGGCTTATTGATAGTAAGAGCCAAAGTCGCAGTACTATCACAACCAACAGCGTTTAAAGTCTTGTAAGTGTAAGTGCCACTTGCAGTGTAAGTATTACCATTCCAAACATAACTAGAACAGGCAGTAATGTTGTTGCTAGATGTTGTTGGCTTATTGATAGTTAAGTTCAAAGTAGCAGTACTATCACAACCAAGCGCATTTAATGTTTTGTAAGTGTAAGTGCCACTAGTTGTATAAGTGATGCCATTCCAAACATAACTAGAACATGCAGTAATGCTGTTACTAGAAGTGGTTGGCTTA
>JANYEX010000304.1 GCA_025359725.1 Chitinophagaceae bacterium
GGAGAAAAAGTGTCTTAGATGGGTCAAATTGCGTCTTAAATGGGTCAAATTGAGCCTAAAATGGTTCTTTTTGAAAGGGAAATGGGTACATTTTAGCTGTAAATCATGCTAATTGAGTGATGAATTGTAAGTAATGGCTAATGAGTATATACTAAAGGCTAAAATTATGTTAGAATCGCTCTATCGGGCATGGTAATTTTAACTACTATCTCATAACTTATATTTTATAACGCACAATTCATAACTAAACGCTCATAACTACTATCTATTATCTCATAACTCTTTCTTACTACTTACATTTGCGGCATGAGCATAGGCAAAACAATTACATACGACTATATTATTGTACTTAAAAAGAAATCTTTTGAATTGATTGATTACATCAGCAAACTAATGCTGCTATTGGCTTTGGCGGCATTCTTCTTCGATGCATTCTTTACCCTATACGCACACAATACAAAACTATCGCCAAGCAGTGCAGTATTGCTACTGATATATGCGGTAGGAATTATTGGCTGGTGGTCGTTTTGTGGCTGGCAACAAAATAGAGGCCTCACCCCCTATTACCGTTTTGCGCTGATGTTTGCAGCCTGGGGTTGGTTTGTAATCCCTTCTGGTTTGTGGATTGCCATCATATATATAGTAGCTTGTTTTCTCGAAAAGCCTGTGAAGGTTTCGCCTGAAGTTGCTTTTGATAATAATGAAATAGTATTTAACAATTTTCCTCAAAAGAAATATACTTGGGATATGATTTCCAATGTTGTTTTGAAAGATGGACTACTTACTATTGATTTAAAAAACAACACCATTATACAGCGCGACGTTGATGCCAAAACTAGCTACGAACTAGAAGTAGAATTTAATGAATACTGTAAGTCAAGAATTGAAATTCAGTAGTTATTCATCGGAAAGCTAGAATCGATAATTGCAAGTTTTGGTTCACTTAAATCAACTAGCGATTACCGATTTACGACTCACGATTTTATAACTCATATCTCATAACTCATAACTAAATAAATGCCCTATTTACTTTATTCTGATGGCAATGGAAATATATTTGAGGATACAACTTTGTATGCCGCAGGGCGTGCGGGTTGGGATGCCTTTCCTGTAGAAGACGAAGATTGGATTGAGCTGCCCGAGGGTGGAAATCTGTACGAACTGCCTGGGCGCAGGGGAATTGGCATTGATGTAGAAACAGGTGATATGCGCCTTTGCGAGAAGGGTTGGGCTGTGGCTGCGTTTATTCCGCCAGCGCACACAGGTTTGTTTATAGCTGCCTACGAAACTTTGTCCGATGCCCCTACCCTTCCCCTATTTTGCTATACTGCCGCGGGTTGGCTGGATGAAAAATTTTATGTGGCTGCCGTAAGGATAGAATCGGACATAAGGCAGGAAGCAATAGGCTATGATGACCTGAAAATAGAGGCAGGAACTAACCATTTACTAGCTGCATATCCTGATAATAGGCTAGTAAAACACCTGATGGATAACTGTTGCATGACCTATACTTGTCCTGCTGCGCGTAATCTTTCTTTAGGCAGATGGGAATGTCCTGTGCCTACCTCTCCCGCTTGTAATGCCAACTGCATAGGGTGTATTTCTTTTCAGCCAGAAGAAGAAACAATCGTTGCAACGCAAGACAGGCTTACGTTTAAGCCCACACCAGAAGAGATTGTAGAGTTTACCGTACCCCATTTAATAAATGCCCCCTACCCTATCATCAGCTTTGGACAAGGCTGCGAAGGTGAACCCTTATTAATGTGGGAAACCATCAGAGAATCTATTATAGAAATAAGAAAACATACGCCCAATGGCAGTATAAATATTAATACCAACGGATCTAAACCGGATGCTGTAAAAGCATTGTGCGAAGCTGGGTTGAACAGCATACGCGTAAGTACTAACTCTGCCAGAAAAGAGATTTATACCCCCTATTATCGCCCCAACAACTACCAATTTGAGGATATAGTAGAAAGCCTAAAAGTGGTGCGCAGTTTTGGTGGATGGGCAAGTATCAATTACTTTGTTTTTCCAGGAATGACGGATTGTGTGGAAGAATACGAAGCCTTGCGTTGGTTGATAAAAGAAACTGACCTAAGCATGATACAGTGGCGCAACTTCAACATAGATCCAGATTGGTATCTCGAGCAGATTGGCGTTGCGGAAATGGGTGAGATAATGGGCGTAAAGCAACTGCAAGACCTTATAAAAGAAGAATTTCCTAACGTAAAATATGGGTATTTCAATCCCCCACTAGAAAGAATAAAAGGAAATTACGAAGTGGACTTTGCCCATTAGTAATATTCTTGCCACAAAGGCACAAAAAAACAAAAAAGCACAAGAAAACAGGCAGTGTAAAAACCTGTTCTTTGTGCTTTTTTATTGGGGACTGATTAGGTAGCCTTATTTCTTTATAACTGATGTAACGAAGTCTTTTTGGTCTCAAGCGTTTTAAGAAATCCTATACCCAATAAACTCTTTGTTTGCAGCGCCGCCGACTTTCCTAGTGGTCCAAAGATGCGAATATTGTCATCATAGATAAAGTCTAGGCTGTACGTACAACTAAAGTAATTGTTTATCTTAAAAGCCAACTGATTGGTCATAAATATATTGATATTCTGAGGGTTACTTAAATAGTTAGAGAACAAATCGAGCCTTCCTTTATAAGTAACCGTTTTATCAAAAGTATTCATATAGTTGATGGTAACAAAGGAACCAAATTCTGGTTTTACGTGCTTGCCACTATCAACTCCATAAGCCCCTTGATTGGATAAAATATGGTTGGAAACGATTACCAAACGTGAGGTAAGTGGCGAAAGAAACACCGAAAGGTTATGATTAGGCTTATAGTCGAAACCTAGAGACAAAAGCGTGTAGGCAGGCGAAAGGAAAGTAGAAGCAAAATTACCTACATTGTTATTATAAGTATATCCATCAAAGAACTGCGAACGAAAGTTGAATAACGTAGATAAGTACCATTTACCCGTAGTATCCATTTTGTATTCATACTTGCTTAAAAAATCGAAACGGTCATCATTCTTCCTTCCACCCAAGCTGGTAGTCTGTACAAAACCAAGATTAACATCCACATTATTATCCCATGAGATTCTTTTCTTCTGATAAAAGAAAAAATAATTTAGGTACGAACTAACCGCTAGCGAAAAATTATCACCACCTGCCGCCCAGTTACTCAAAGAACCTTGGGCAAGCGAAAAGTTAACCAATCCACCCCTTTTCCAATTCCATGTTGAAGTGTCTGCTTCTTTTTTTATTGTTTTAGCAGTTTCAGTGATGATAGGTTTTAAGGGAATATCCTGCGCATTGGACTGGATATAGATTATAGATAGTAACAATGCGACGGTAATTTTTTTCATTGAGTTCATTTTTTTGTGGGCAAAAATAATAGTAACGTTAATTCGTTTTATAATGCTGCCAAAGTGACATTAATTGTGTATTTTCGCAATCTTAAATTTTTGATAGTTGATGGAGTTACTCGAAATAGAAAATAAGCTACACGATGAAGTGAGACAAGGCGAGGCTTATGCCCCTCTTAGTGATAGCCCGATAGCTTATAAAAAATACTTTTACATAGAGAGTTATGGTTGTGCGATGAATTTTAGTGATACTGAAATTGTTGTCTCTATCCTTAATAGTAATGGTTACGGTGCAACGAGAATTTTAGAGGATGCTGAATTGATATTTGTAAATACTTGCTCAATAAGAGAAAAGGCAGAAGCCACAGTGCGCAAACGTTTGACAGAATTTAGGAAACTAAAAGAAGCCAATAAGGGAATATTGGTAGGCGTGCTGGGGTGCATGGCAGAAAGACTAAAAACTAAACTATTAGAAGAAGAAAAGTTGGTAGATTTAGTAGTTGGCCCAGATAGTTACCGTAGCCTTCCTGCATTAATTGAAAGAGCAGAAACAGGTCAGAAAGCAGTAAACGTATTATTAAGTAGAGAAGAAACTTACGCTGACATTTCGCCAATACGTTTGGATAGTAATGGTGTTTGTGCTTTTGTATCTATCATGCGTGGTTGTAACAACATGTGCAGTTTTTGTGTAGTCCCTTTTACTAGAGGGCGGGAACGTAGCAGAGACGCACACTCTATAGTGGTCGAAGCCACAGACTTGTTTGCGAGAGGATATAAAGAAATAACTCTTTTGGGGCAAAATGTAGATAGTTATTATTGGTACGATGAACAAAAAGACCAACAGATAACATTTGCCAATCTGTTAGAACAGGTAGCATTGATTAATCCAGAATTGAGGATAAGATTCAGTACCTCTCATCCGAAAGACATTACTGACGAGGTGCTTTTTACTATGGCTAAATATGATAACGTTTGTAATCATATACACTTGCCATTGCAAAGCGGAAGTTCGCGGTTGTTACAACTAATGAACAGAACATATTCTAAGGAGTGGTATTTAGCAAAAGTTGATAGGATAAAGGAAATACTACCTAACTGTACCATTACCGCAGATATTATAACTGGCTTTTGTACAGAAACTGAAGAAGACCATCAAGAAACATTACAGGTGATGGAATATTGTCAGTACGATATGAGTTACATGTATTTCTACAGTGAAAGACCCGGAACATTAGCGGCAAAGCGTTTTGAGGATGATGTACCACTGGAAATAAAGAAAAGAAGGCTACAAGAGGTGGTTGATATGCAAGGAAAACTCTCTACACAAGGGAATTTAAATGATATTGGAAAGATATTTAAGATTTTAGTAGAAGGACAAAGTAAGAAAAGTGATTTGGATTGGACGGGGAGAAGCGAACAAAACAAATCGGTGGTGTTTCCTAAAGGAGACCACGATTTGAAAAAAGGAGACTATGTAATGGTAAAAGTAAATACTTGTACTAGGGCTACGTTGTTGGGTGAAATTGTTGGGTAATATAGAAATATGAATAAATTAATATTTGATAATATTCAAAATATTAGGTCTGTTTGCGAAAAGCACTTCGTAAAGTCTCTGTATGTATTTGGATCAGCTGCCACAAATACAATGAATGAAGCCAGTGATATAGATTTTTTATATGAAATAGATTTAAATAGTTTTATTGGTTGGGATAATGGCGAATATGATTATGTAAAAAACTTAGCTGATATGCAAGCAGAATTACAGAATGTTTTGGGGAGGAAGATTGATTTAATCAAAAATGGATATTTCAGGAATAAGTATTTCAGAACTTCTGTAGAACAGACTAAACCTGTATTATATGGAAGCTAATGTTCGACTAAAGAAATACCTACTTGACATTGTGGATGCAATTGATAATATTGACATAACTACTAATGGGCTTAGTCCGCAATCTTACCAGAAGTATGATGTTGGTTGGGTTGTAGAAAGGGGAAAAGAAATAATTGCGGAGGCATTAAAACGTTGTTGGTTAATAGATAGCTCTTTAAATATATCATTTAAGCAACAAATCATTTCGACTAGAAACAAGATTACGCACGAATATGATGTAATTGATAATTATGATTTACATGTAATAGTAACCAAATATTTGCCACTGCTCAAAAATGAAGTGGAGAACATTTTAGTTAACTTAGAAAATTAGAAAATGGACTTACAAAGTATAAAGAACAGGTTTGGGATAATAGGAAATGCACCGGCGTTAAACTTTGCATTAAACACTGCTGTGCAGGTTGCAGGAACAGATTTGACAGTATTAATTGTTGGGGAAAGCGGGGTTGGTAAAGAAGTAATTTCGCAGATAATACATGCTACTTCATCCAGAAAGCACAATCCTTTTATTGCCTTAAACTGTGGCGCAATACCAGAAGGAACAATAGACAGTGAATTGTTTGGTCACGAGAAAGGTGCTTTCACAGGTGCGGTAGATGGACGGAAAGGATATTTTGAAACCGTAAATGGCGGAACGTTATTCTTGGATGAGATAGGTGAAATGCCATTGGGAACACAAGCCCGATTGCTACGTGTACTAGAAACAGGAGAGTTTATACGCGTAGGGTCGTCTAAAGTGCAAAAGACCGATGTACGAGTAATTGCTGCAACCAACAGGGAACTATTGGAGTTTGCAGAAAAGGGCCGCTTCAGACAAGATTTATACTACAGGTTAAGTACTGTACCGATAAGAATGCCAGCATTGAGAGATAGGCAAGAAGATATTTTGTTATTGTTCAGAAAGTTTGTTATTGATTTCTCAGAGAGATATAAGACTTCACCAGTACAATTAGATGAAGGTGCAAAGAATCTATTAGTAGCCTATCCATTCCCCGGTAATGTTCGCGAACTAAAGAATCTGGCAGAGCAAGTTTCCGTATTAAGTACAAGTAACCTGATTACCATTAGTGAACTGAAAAAGTTCTTGCCAGAAAAGACAGTTAACAAGATGCCTATGTTAGCAAGCGATGCACCACATCAAAGTGAGTTTGCCAACGAGAGAGAAATACTATACAAACTATTCTTCGATATGAAGAAAGATGTGACAGAATTAAAAAAGATGTTTATTGAGATTCTGCAAAACCCTTCTATGGCAGGTAGTGTTAGCAATTTTGCAAAAGAAAGTTTAATGAATGACTTTCAGTCAAATGGACATGATTCTACTTCTATATTTCCACAAACAAAGGTTACACAACCAATTACACAGCAACCTACATTTATACAAACATCTATTGGTCATCCAGTTTTATTGAAAGATGATGACTTGTTGCATCACGAAGAGATAGAAGAAACGCTCAATATTAGCATAATAGAAAAAGAACTAATTATTAAAGCATTAAAAAAGCATAAAGGAAAACGAAAAGACGCCAGTAGGGAATTAGGTATTAGCGAAAGAACACTTTACAGGAAACTTATTGAGTACGACATTGATGATTTATAATTAATTGGCATGACAAAAAGAATAACTGCTTTACTATTATTTACTTTAATAATTAGCCCATTAGTTATTGGCTTACAATCATGTGGGGTATATTCATTTAAAGATGTATCAATTGATTATAACAAGATAAAAACAATAAAGATTGGCTTTTTCGAAAATAAGGCTCGATATATAAATCCACAATTAAGCCCATTGCTTACAGATAAGGTACAACAAAAGATTGTTAGCCAGACAAAACTAACCCGAACTAACAATGATGATGCTAATATTCAACTAAGTGGGTTTATATCGGATTACTCGGTTTCTACCACCGCGATCTCTTCTACACAAGCCACTGGCAACAGGCTGAACGTAGGTGTACATTTGATTGTGAAAAACAATGTGGATAACAAAACGGAAGAATACGATATCACACGTAACTTCGATTTTTCTGCCAACAAATCACTACAAGAGGCAGAGATTAGTTTACAAGATGAAATAATTCGTACGATGACGGACGAAATTTTCAATCGCATATTTTCTAATTGGTAATTGTTTGTATTTTTACTTTAATATGATAGCAGAAGAAGTTTTATACCACGTAACAGGAAACACTCAATTAATCAACACAGATGTTGATGCAATATCGGCTATTGTGAAGCAATATCCATATTTCTCTCCTGCACAATTTCTTTTAACACTGAAACAAAAGAAGGACAATAGTTATAATTATCAATATCAATTACAGAAAACATCCTTGTACTTTAGCAACCAAGCATGGTTGAATTATATACTTAACGAAAAAGAAGTTTCTGTACCTGATTTGTATTTACATGATGCAGAACCAATAGTTGAAGTTCCTAATCATAAAGTAGAAGAAAATATTTTTCCTACATCTTTACTTGGCTCGCACTCGCACTCTCATAATGATATTATTGAAAATGAGGAAGATCAATTAGCTAGCCATAACAATGATGCAACAAAATCGGGTGAAGCCATTGCTGATACTGCTGTAGAAAGTCCATTTGATTATTCCTCTTTGTTTACAAATAGTAGTGATATTGAGATTCCTACTTTGGAAGCAGTAAGACAATTATTAGACAATAAATCAGCAGAAGCTGGTGAGGAAAAGACAAGTGTAAAACTTCCTTCATTTCCAAGCATTTTAAAAGAGCCAATTGCTACTACAGTTGTTCCGTCTACGCCTACAAGCAGGATTCCTTCTTTTTCTTTTACTCCTACAAAAGAAACAGAGGCAGTTCACGAAGAGAAAGCTCCTTCAATATTTGTAAGTAAACCAACAGCTTCTATTGCTAAT